>NJBO01000005.1:0-62904 GCA_005223075.1 candidate division TA06 bacterium B3_TA06
TTACACCGATTGATTCTTAGTTTGATCCCCCTTCAATTCCCCCTTAAAAAGGGGGACAGCTAAGGTAGCCCCCCTTCGATAAGGGGGGTAGGGGGGATTAGATTATCGACAGAGGGGGGAGTGGCGTCCTTCCACGGGGTCCCCGCGACTTCGTGAAGCGAAGGCGTGGGGTGTATTAAAGCATCAGCAGGATAACGGTTACGCAGGCGGCGGCAAGCAGGGGTGAGGCTACGGCCCAGAACACCAGCGGCGGCTTGTCCTGGCGCCGGGTGTCGTAGCGTCCGGAGGACGCATGCGTGTTACGGGTGTTACGGGTGTTATGTCCTTGCGACCGGAGCGCAAGCTCCGAGTAATTATGAGAATGCCCCGAAGGGGTACGGGTGTTACGGGTGTCGGGCTCGCGGCTGGTCAGCTTTCTTACGGCGGCGATAAAACGCATTGCCGCAAGAATCGCAACCGCGCACGCGATGAGTATTATAAGCACCGTTCCAAGCATGTAGTTGTCATTGTAATGAGATAAAGGAGATAGTCAAGGAAACGGATGCTTTGGAGGCAGATAGGGTTGACAAACACCTGAGAAGAGTTATAATTAACCCGGATAGTTAAAGCGGATATCTACCACAGCAGATATCGTATACTGTAAATCAATTTTAAAAGGAGGATATATAAAATGCTTCTGCCTATTTTTACTTCAGAAGACGACGTAGAGATAATAGTCAATTATTTGAAGACAAAAGTTAAGGGTGCAACAATCGCGGACGCTAAGGCTACTCTCAAGAAGAAAATCCTTGATCCAAGAAAAATTAGGGCTTATCGAACTTGGGGTATTATATCCAAGGAGGGTGAGAATATAAAATTGACTCCTCTTGGCCAAGAGTTAGGAAGAGCGGCAGAAACTAATAAACCTGCGATTTATGCTCAAATCCTTCGTAAGATTAAGCCCTATTTTTCGGTTCTTGAGTGGATCTATCATCAAAATCTGGATAAGGTTACGAACGTAGAAGTTGCTACTCATTGGGATGAACATTATAAATCCTACTTAGGTACAGCCAACGAGACTGCTATCAAGGATATGGCTGTTTGTTTCTTTCGTCTTACTCAAGCAGCAGGATTAGGGCAACTCGTAATGGGGTGGGGAGAGAAACTAACCCATGTTGAGATTTTTAAGGAGGCTGTCCAGCAATTTATTGAGGGAGGTGTTAAGATAGAAGAAGAACCGGAAGAAGCACAGCCACTAGTAGAGGAAGAAAAACGAGAGCCTTTGGAACCGGAACCGAGCAGACCTCCAAGGAAATTGCGCGTATTTATATCTCACGGCAAAAACATGAATATTGTGGCTAAGGTTAAGGAGATTCTCGACCTAGTAGACTTTGATTACGAGATTGCAGTAGAAGAGGAAACCACTGCTATTCCGGTTCCCGATAAAGTTTTTTCAGCTATGCGGAGATGTGATGCCGCAGTTATATGCGTGACGGCGGACGAGAAAGAAAAACGCACGGATGAAAAATCAGGGGAAGAGTTCTATGGTGTGAATGAAAATGTTCTCATAGAGATCGGTGCTGCATTTGTACTTTACGAGAAGAAGGTGGTTTTAGTGTGGGATACAAGAGTTAAGGTTCCATCTAATTTGGGTGGTCTTTACCGGTGTGAATTTTCCGGAGATGAATTGTCATGGGATGCTGGAACGAAGTTGATGAAGGCTGCTAAGAAGTTTAAAGAGCAGGCATTCGATTTTACGAAGCTAGAAGAGTAGCTTGCTTTAGAACAAAGACAGGAGGTAAGAAATGTCTTTACCCAAGACTAATTGTGCCTCTTGTGGTCGTATAATACTAAGCTATGGCTCGGGGTCAAGTCCGTTAGACTTTGTCCAGCTATGTCCTAAGTGTTACGAAAAGGCTGTTGAAGAAGAGAGAAGATCGGCTGAGAAGATAAATAGAGACGTGAAAACTATAATCGAGGATTGCGACAGATGTAATGGAACAGGTCGTGCTCATGGGTATAAATGCATGGCGTGCGATGGAACAGGCAAGAAAGAACGTAGAGAAGGATTCACTTATATCCCCAACTATGGAAGATATATAAAATGCCCTCCCGCGGATGAGTAGTTTCTAGCCCCCTCCTGGTTTACCGTCCGCAGTCCTTCGCCCCAAACCCCACAAAAGGCTCCCAGGGGGGTGCGACTGCGTCGCAATATCAAATTGCAAAATGGAACGGCTCACAGCGAACGGCAGGGGCACGCTGACGCGCGCATTGCAAAGTTACTCCGCAAGCGTCGCCCTTCGTACACTTGACAAGTGGTAGCGTAGGAGTAGAGTTACACATTCATAAAAAGGAGGCGATAATGAGAGCAAAGGTTTTGCTGGTTCCAGCACTTCTAGGGTTCGCAACACTCTGGGCCGGGGCCAATCCAATCCTCAACACAATGCAAGCCGAGCTTGACCGCTCGATGCAAAAACTCCAACTGGAAGGCGAAAAGCCACCGTATTTCATAAGCTATCTTTTGGTAGACCGGAAAGAGTTTTCAACCAAAGCCAGCCTGGGCGCGCTCATGGATTCAGACGACGAGCATTACCGATTCTTATACGTTCAGGTTCGTGTCGGGGATTATGAGTTCGATAATATGCCGGCACCTGAGGAACTCTTCAGCTGGGATGAAGATAAACAAGAGCAGGATGCGGAGTACGCCAAAGTCCCCATCCCTTTGACCGACGACCCTGCTCTTTTGAGACACGCCCTGTGGCTCGCGACCGATATGCGCTACAAGTGGGCGCTTAAGCAATTTGCCAAGAAAGAAGGGCAAAGGCTAAGAGAGGTCCAGGAGGAGCGGTCAGATGACTTCTCTCAAGAGGAGCCTTGCTCCTATATCGGGAAACAGGCAAGCTTTGTAATCAACGAGACGAAATGGGAAGAGAATGTAAAGAACTATTCCTCCTTATTCAAGGAATACCCTGAGATTTTAGAATCCAGGGTCTCATTCTCGGTCGAGGCGAGGAATGATTATTTTACAAGCAGTGAAGGCTCTAGCATCCAGCATGGTAAGGTCTATTACTGGTTACTCATCAGCGCTTCAACCAAAGCGCCTGACGGGATGTGGGTTAGAAGCTACCGGAACTTCTTCGGCTGGGATGAGAAAGACCTGCCGGATGATGCGGAAGTACAGATGGAGATCCAGGCCCTTGTCAATGAGGTCCTGGCGCTGCGGGATGCGCCTGTAATGGAGGCCTACGCCGGTCCTGCCCTGATTGAGAGCCGGGCTGCGGCAGTGTTCATGCACGAGACCTTTGGACACCGCCTGGAGTCGCATCGGCAGGAGTCCAAGGAGTATGGTGAGATTTTTAAAGACAAGGTTGGCACAAGAATCATGCCTGCATTCATCTCGGTCTATGACGACCCTACAATTAAGGAATACCAGGGGATACCGCTGGATGGCTACTACCTGTTTGACGACGAGGGAGTGGCCGGCCGGCGCACCGAGCTGATAAAGGACGGTATCCTTGTTGATTTTCTCTGTTCCCGAAGACCCATAAAAGGGTTTAATAACTCCAACGGTCATGGTCGGGCGATGATGCAGATGGTGGGTTATGGTGACGTCCCGGTTTCCAGACAGGGGAACCTGATACTAGAGACCTCGAAACCGGTTCCTTTCGGTAAGTTGAAAAAACGCCTCCTATCCGAATGCCGAAAGCAGAATAAACCCTACGGCCTGATCTTTGTCCGGTCAGAGGGTGGCGGGACTATTACCGGCCGCTATTACATGGAGTCTTACCAATCCTATCCTCTCCTGGTCTACAGGGTTGATGCCAGAACCGGAAAAGAGGAGCTTGTCCGGGGCGTGAAGTTTGGGGGAACTCCCCTGGTTAGTTTAGACAAGATAGTGGCGACCGGTGATGACCCCGAGGTGTTCAACGGTCACTGCGGCGCCGAATCAGGCGTGGTACCGGTTGGAATTATCTCACCCAGTATCCTGTTAAGTGAGATTGAGATTGCCAAGCAGCCTGCCGGCATTCAGAAACCACCTATCCTTCCTCCGCCGTCTGGTGAGGAAGTTGATAACCAATCACCGGAATTTTAAAGGAGGCTGAGATGAAAAGCATTAAATTCATGATTTTGTCACTGGCGATCTGCAGTTTTGCCTGGGCCGCCCCCCAGAATCCAATCCTTAAAGCAATGGAGGGTGAACTCAACCGGTCTATCCAGAACCTTGTGATGGAGGGGCAGGAGAGACCTTATTTCCTGAGCTATCGGGTTACCGATCAGACCTATATCACGGTTGAGGCAAGCCTGGGAGCCATTACCCAATCGGACGAGTCACGATCCCGCAGACTGTCCGTCGATTTGCGGGTTGGAAGCTACGAGCTCGATAACAGCGGCGTGAAGAAGTCGAGATGGGAATACGATGAGGAGGAACGGAAGTATTCAAACATGCAGGTTTCGATAGATGACGATACAATAGGCCTGAAGCACAATCTCTGGCTTGCCACCGACTATGGGTATAAGAAGGCTGTGGAGGACTTCTCAAAAAAGCGCAGGGACATCGCCTTAAACCCCGAGGAGGAGAGACCTGCAGACTTCAGCGACGAAACCCCGGTGGTCTTTGTAGGAGATGAGATTAAGGTCTCGGTGGACAGAGCGGAATGGGAAGAAAGGGTAAAGCGCTACTCTGCCCTGTTTGCCGAATACGAAGATATCACCATCTCAAGGGTCAGGTTCGATGTCCAGGCGAAGACTGCATATTTCGTTTCTAGCGAGGGTTCAAAAATCCAGGACGGAGACGCCCTCTACTCCATCGAGATAGAGGCCAGCACCCGGAGCGAAGACGGAATGCCTTTAAGGGATTATCGCAGGTTCTACAGCTATGACGGGATATGGGACGAGGAAAGAATTAAAACTGAGATTACCGAGATGGCTAAGGGATTGATAACCATCAAGGAAGCCGAGGCTTGCGAGTCCTATGCCGGACCGGTACTCATCGCGGCCCCGGCATCAGGTGCGTTCGTTTCAGCGGTGCTCGCGCCATTGTTAAAGGCGGATAAGAAGCGGTGGAAAGATGAAGAGGGGTTGCAAAATAAGGTGGGTGAACGAGTTATCCTGCCATCCATCTCGGTGTATGACGACCCGACAATAAACACCTACAAAGGCCAGACCCTGGTGGGTTATTACCGGTTTGACGATCAAGGGGTAGCCGCCCAGAGGGTAAACCTGATTTCCAGAGGGGTGCTTCGCAACTTCCTCTTATCACGCTCACCGGTAAAGGGATTTGATAAATCCAACGGCCACTCCAGGGACGGTGTAAAGATCGGGAATCTCATTTTAGAATCCTCGACACCCCAGTTTTTTAGCCGGCTAAAGAGCCGGTTGATCACAGAATGCAAGATGCAGGGAAAACCGTATGGACTTCTGGTAACCTCGGTCCGGCTTCCGGAATCCAGAGCGGGACGAAGCGTTATCATCCATATCTCAGGAGCTGAGGATGGAGGTGCGGGGCCGGTTTTGGGCGGACTCCAGCCGGTGGAGGTCTATAAGGTATATACCGATGGCAGACAGGAACCCCTGAGGGGTGTACAGGTTCTATCAAGTTCGCCCCTGGCGACCCTGGGTAAGATCATCGCCCTTGGCAACGATCCCGGGACATGGAGCACCTCGTTCGGCACCGGCTCGGTGGTAGCACCCAGTATTTTGCTCTCGGAACTGGAGATCCGCAAGACTAGCCAGGGTATGCGGACGTTGCCCATCCTGTCTCCTCCAGGGGAGTAAGGGGTTAACCCGTTCTCTCGATTAAAAAAGGGGTCCCCGCTTGTGCCCCCGTCGGGTACAAGAGCGCGGAGCGATCTTGTGGGGTGAAAAAAGTTGAACAGGAGGGGGCGCGCTGGCGCACGCAATGCAAATATCAAAATTCAAATTGCAAAATGGAAGGGGAAGCTCACAGCTCACGGCTGACAGCTGACGGCAAGGGCGCGACTGCGTCGCAATTGCAGATTACAGATTGAAGATTGGAAGATTACAGATTGAAAGATTGCTCCATAAACGTCGCCCTACGGTCAAAATGCAAAATGCACAGATCCCCCTGTATCCCCCTTGGAAAGGGGGACGTTATAGGTAGCCCCCCTTCGATAAGGGGGGTAGGGGGGA
Organism: candidate division TA06 bacterium B3_TA06; assembly: GCA_005223075.1. Lineage (NCBI taxonomy): Bacteria > candidate division TA06 bacterium B3_TA06. Next base: position 6,130 of record NJBO01000005.1, read on the forward strand.
TTAGATTATCGGCAGGGGCTCGCTGACACGCGCATTGCAAATATACTCCGCAAGCGTCGTCCTACGGTCAAATTGCAAAGTGGAAGGGGAAGCTTACAGCTCACGGTTCACAGCGAACGGCTGACGGCGAACGGCAATAGGGGCGACTTCGTCACCAATGCAAAAGTCAAAATGCAAATTTGGTCCTTTGCTCACTAGAGTCATCTTGACATAAGCGGAATACTACATTAAACTGCGACATGGTTAAACTACCTGTGGTTTCAGGACCTCAACTTGTCAAAGCGCTTGAAAAAGGCGGTTTTAAACTGGTCCGTACAAAGGGAAGCCATGCAAAACTTCGAAAGGGGAAGGTTCGTACAGTAGTTCCCCTCCACGATGAATTAGATAAGGGAACATTGCTTGGCATTCTGAGACAATGTGGAATGTCAAAGGATGACTTGATGAGGTTATTATAGGTTCCTAAGCCGACATTCTTTAGATCAGTTTTCCTGGATCATCTAATTCCTTTTCTTGGAGCGATGGGCTTGACAGATAGCGGATTTTCATTAAACTAATACAGTTATGAAAAAAGAGGTGAGTCCATGACCAAGAAATTTACTGGAGTAGTGCTTAAGGGGGAGCGCTGGTATGTGGCACACTGTGTTGAATTAGGGGTAGTGAGTCAAGGTAAGACTATCGAGGAAGCACAGGCTAATCTTAAGGAAGCTGTTGAGCTTTACCTTGAAGATTCCGATTTCGAGGATTTACCGGAAAGCGCGGGGGAAGTGGTGTTCTATCCAATGGAAGTAGCGGTTCCCTGAATTTTTCCACAAAGTTTTTATCCTTTTCCTCAAACCCCACAAAAAGCTCCCAGGGAGGGTGCGACTTCGTCGCCAATGCAAATATCAAAATGCAAAATGGAAGGGGAAGCTGACAGCTCACAGCGGACAGCTGACAGCATACGGCGAACAGCTGACGGCAATAGGGGCGACTGCGTCGCCAATGCAAAAGTCAAAGTGCAAATTGCAAAATGGAAGGGGAAGCTGACGGCTCACGACAAACAGCTGACGGCGAAACGCTGGCGGTAGGGAGAGGGCTTGACAAGTCCGTAAACTATCGTATACTTGGGGATGGCTGAGGACAGGTCGGGGATTAAACTCTATGAAGTCGAGTTAGTGTGGCTCATCGGCCACGTGATACTTCTCGTATACGTCCTGTTTGGCCTATTCGTATTCAAGCAACTGGAAATTGCCCATAACCTCTACTCAGCCCCGGCCTGGTTAAGCAAACCCGGTCTGGCATTTTTCCTTTCCCTCTCCCGTGGGATATCATCATGGGTTTATATGGTGCTGGCCTGGGGGTCGGTGGTGGTTCTGTTCATAAACAGAAAGATATGGTGGCTGGTTGCGTTCGCAACCGTGGTCGCCTCCACCATGGTGTTTTCAGGGATGATAGACAGCGAGTTTATTTTACTCAGGTGGGGCCTGGACAGGACTCCAGCCTGGTTGATAACCTTCCTGCTGGCATGGATAATAAACGTGTTCTGGTTCATCTACCTGTTTAAATTCAGGAAGAGATACGGGGTGAAGTGGAGGCCTTTCAAAAAGAAGATACACTTGAATCAGCCGGAAAAGGTGTGGATAGCTGGTCACGTGGTTATAATTGGATGGCTGATATTCGGCAGGGTACTTGACGCCAACCCGGATTTGGCATACCGGTTTCAGGGAGTGGAGTATTTTGTTGGCGAAACCGGCAGGGTCCTTGTAAGTAGGGGTGAATTCGTGGCTTATATCCTTACTGCGTTGGCTTCTATGATCTTGCTGTTCAGGCATAAAAGGATAGCATGGTTTCTTGCGCTTTCGACCCTGATTGTTTCATCCGTGAGTTTTTCCACGGGTTTCCTGCAATTTAACCGCATCCTTCGGTTCAGCACCGAGGAGTGGTCGTACTTCGTGGTATTGGCTGTTGTGGCGATTGCTGCCAACGTTGGCTGGTCGTTTTACTTTATCAAGTTCCGCAAACGCTATGGGGTGGATATTGGCTGAGAAGCGTCTGCACTGGCCGGCTTGGGTGTGGATAGTGGGAAGTCTTTTTGCCGCAGGGGGATTTATAGTTGTGACTATTGTAAAGATTTCTCATGGAATCGAAGGTGACACTGATGTCATCTGGTTGGACGTCTTCAAAGCGTTTGGGCTGAGATGTTTTAATATCCTCATATTGATTGCATCAGCTGTCACGATGTTGATTAAACGTAAAATCGGCTGGATTTTTGCGCTTGTTACGTTAGCTTTTACGCTTGTTTATCGTTCAGTATCGTGGATATGGTGGTTGTTCAGGGGAGAAATTGAAGCGGAAACGACGGGACAACTTTTGTTTCTTTTGATTGTCGTAGTTTTAACATTCGGGATACCTATCGCTTGGTTGATATATTTCATACGCGCAAGAAAAAGATATTGCCCATCCAAATCTAACCCAGTCATATCACCTTACCTTTAATGCTCCTTTTCTCGCAAGCGAGAAAAGATCGCAGGGTCGCTTCGCTCCTCAGAATGACGGCAAGGGACGAACGGCTCACAGCTGACAGCAGACGGCAGGGGCGCGACTACGTCGCGATTGCAAAATGCAAAGTGCAAATTGCAAAATGCAGAATTGCTCATTTTGTGCTGGCGCACAAAAGATCGCAGGGGACATAGGAGGGGGGGCAACCAGTAGAACACAAGATGCCGTGTGCCTAATACCTAGCTGAATTAACGTTTAAATAACTTGACAAGCACTGATTTCCGAGTATAGTTCGCGGCAATGAGGTCTCTTTTTTTACCCCTAGCCTCAATTCCCGCATTCTATACCCAGTTGGCAAAATATGGCGAAACCTACCACCCGCGCGTGCTTGACAGTCACGCCATCTACGAGCTCTGGCGCGAGGAGGAGATTGCAGCAGAGGAACTTCACCAAGCCCTCAAGATGGTTCGACCGGTAGAGCCTTTGAAGGAGTTTTTCCTGCGCTCACGTGAGCGGGTGGCAAGCTTCCCGCAGCTTTTCTCCAAGGACATCAAACCTAAGGTGATAGTGGGCGCGAAGGACTGCGACATCCGCTCGCTTATTGAGATTCAGGATAACGTCTACCTGAAGGGCGTGCTCGAGGACCCGTTCTACAAGGAGCGCCGGGAGAAGTATCTCGTTGTTACCGTGGATTGCCCTGAACCTGCAGATACCTGCTTCTGCCTGCGGATCGGCGGCAAACCTTACTCTGTCTGGGGTGGAGACCTCAACCTATCCTTCGGCGAGGAAGGGATAATCGTAGATGTGCTTTCCGCAAAGGGGGAAGAGGCTGTGGAGAAGATGGGGGATTTCCTCAAGGAGGTGGATAAAAAAGAGATTAAGAAGCGCGACAAACATCGTACCGACGCCGAGCGCAGGCTTGCCAAGGTCAACCCCGATGAGTTTGCCCCGGACCTTCCCGATCGGATTGAGCATCAACTTGATACCACGTTCTGGGCCAAGGCCCTGGCCAACTGTGTTGACTGCCAGGCCTGCGAGCGGATCTGCCCGACGTGCTACTGCTTCCTGCTTTATGATATCCCTGTCGGTAAGGGGGTTGAACGTGTCAAGGTGCTTGACTGGTGCTACCACGCCGCCTATGGCAGGGTAGGCGGTGGCGTGAACCCGCTTGCACATTTTTCTCACCGGCTGCGTAACCGTTTCGAGTGCAAGTTTATGGCCTTTCCGCGCAACTTCAAGGTTTCCGCCTGCACCGGCTGCGGGCGCTGTATCGCCGGGTGCACGGGTAAGATAGACATTCGTGAGGTCCTGAGGGCGCTGTGAATCCCTACGAATCCCGCCAGGCTAAGGTCAAGGAAGTTATCATCGAGACCCCGACCATCCGCACGTTTATGTTGGAACCAAAGCCGGCGCTCTCATTCCACGCGGGCCAATTTATCGAGCTGACGGCCCCCGGGGTTGGAGAGGCACCATTTACACCGTCGTCCTCTCCATACGTGGAGGAAAGTATGGAGGTTACGATAATGAAGGTCGGTCGCGTCACCTCGAAGCTCTTTGATGTTCGTCCTGGCGACACATTGGCTGTCCGCGGTCCGTATGGCGTACCCTATGAGACAGACCGCTATGAAGGGCGTCACGTGCTTATAGTGGGTGGTGGCGTTGGGCTCGCGCCGCTGCGATCGCTCTTTCTTGCACTTCTGCACAACGTCTCCGCATACAAGAAGATTCATCTCTACTACGGGGCACGCACCCCCAAGGATATAGTCTACGACCGTCTGTTCAAGGAGTGGGGCAAGATCAAGAATGTGGAGATACGCCGCAGCGTTGACGTGGGGGATAAGAACTGGAAGGAGAAGGTGGGCGTTGTGACCGTGCTTTTGGACAATCTTCCCTTCAAACCCAAGGACGGCCTTGCCGTTGCCTGCGGACCGCCTGTTATGATGAAGTTTGTCACCAAAAGGCTCCTTGAGCTGGGGTTTGCAGATGAGGATATCTACCTCTCGATGGAGAAGAATATGTCGTGTGGATTCGGTAAGTGCGGCCACTGCCGGCTGGGAGAGCTCTTCTGCTGCAAGGACGGTCCTGTGATTACCTGGGATCGAATCAAGCATCTGGAGGATCCCTTCGTATGAGCAAGACCCCTCGCACCGTATGTCCATTCTGCAACCTGGGCTGCGAGTTGGGGTTCGAGGTTAAGGGAAGGGATATCAGGAGAGTAGATTATGTTTCCGATTCACGTAATGAAGGCAGTCTTTGCCCTAAAGGAAACGCGGCTGCCGAGATAGCCAATCACCGTAAGCGACTTTATCATCCTATCATAAAGGGCGAGCAGGCTTCGTTGGCAGAGGCGATAGAGTATCTTCGTCAAAGACTTACTGACTTCAAGCCTGACGAGGTCCTTGTGGTCTACGACGCCTCGCTTACCTATGAGGAGGCTGGTTTGCTCGCGGCATGGGCAGATGGAGCTGGCTACGAGAATCTGGCTTACGTAACGTTCGGTCCGGAGTCGGCGTTCCTTTACGGTAAGTCGCCGGCAACCTCTGTAGAGAAGATCACCACCGGTGAGTATGCCTTCATTGTGGGGGACGCCTTTGGTCAGGATTCGGTCATCTCGGGCTACCTAGGCAAGGCAAAGGGTGATAACCGGAAGTTTCGCTACATAGTGGTAGATGCGTTCGAGACCAACACCTCGCACTTTGCCCACAGGTTCGTGCAGGTAAAAGCCGGTTACGAGGGGCTGTTTTTATACGGTCTTTATAAACATATTGCGAACGAAAAGATTGATCTTGAGTCTATTGCCGAGGCATGCGGGGTTGAGGTCTCGACCTTTGAGGCTGTTGCTTTGATGATTCGCAACAAGGATGGTGTTCTTGTGAATGCGCCTTCCCGTGGCCGCAGCTTTGATCACTTTCTTACCCACGCAGCCGCTCTTGGGCTCGCCGGGGTGCTTGAGCAGATGAGGTATCTTCCCCTTGGTCGCAGGGTGCCTTCCGGGGTTAGGAGTTCCTTCTACTCCTATCTTCCCATGCTCATGGGAGGACGCATCAAGGCGGTTGTGAGTTTTGGCGCTTACTTCCCCTGGGGTCAGCCTCAACTGAAGCCGGTTCTTCGTAAGGCCGAGTTCGTGACCGCAGGGGCTCTTTTTATCCCGGACGGACGTTTTGAGTTGGAGCTCGTTCTGCCGATGGCCGCTGAGATCGAAAAGCAGGGAAGTATCCTTACCCTTTTCGGTGATGCAAAACTCACCGGTGAACTTTTCCCACTTTCCGGCAGCCTGCCAGCAGGGGAGTATATAAGGCGCCTGGGTGGCACGGTGAAGCCGGTAGAGTCCCTGGTTGGGAATCATGAAGCGTTGGATGATGCCGCGATCGATGAGCGTGCCGAGGCGCTTGTGTCTTACAAGGCAAAGCGAAGAAGGGGCAGGGATTATCTTCTTGTAGGAACCCAGTCAGCGATTGGCTTTCTTTCCATCTTTGAAGAAGAGGCCTGGGTTAAGCTTAGCCCTGAAGATGCCTCCTCGCTTGGGGTTAAGGATAAGGAAGAGGTCGGGATTGAGACCGAACAGGGGGAGGCCTGGTTAAGCACGAGGATTCAGCCCGGCATACCTTCTGGCGTTGCGGTTGTCAGCACGAACCATCAACCCTCGCTTGCGCTCTTTGAGCTGGGTACGGATTCGGCAACCGGCGAAGGCCTGCTTAAGCCTTCATGGAGCAGGATATGGAAAAGGTAATAGTCCTTGATCTTGATCTATGCTGCGGTTGCGAGAGCTGCCTGGCCGCCTGCATGCAGTCACACTGGGGTGAACCCAGGATCAGACATGGCCACATAGCCGGGCAGGCTCACCTTCCATCTGCATGTCGTCACTGCGAGGACCCTTTGTGTGTAGCCTCCTGTCCTACAGAAGCCCTTGTAAAGGATGAGGAGACCGGAGTGGTTGTTCATCGTCCCTTCCTTTGCGTGGGCTGTCAGTCCTGCACCTTTGCATGTCCTTTCGGGGTCATTCAGCAGTATCTGGAAAGACACATCGCCACGAAGTGCGACTACTGTCAAGAGCGGGATGGCGGCCCCAGATGTGTGGCCAGTTGTTCTTCCTTCGCCCTTAAATATATAAGTGTTGATGAACTTCCCAAGGTGCCTTTAAACGATCGGTTCATCTCCCGTTCAGCGTCCTGGAGGCGTCAATGAATATGAGCGTCGGCTGGGTGTTCTTCTATCTCCTTGTCTTCCCAGGGTTCTTCTTTACCAGCGTGGTTGGACTTCTTTACACCTGGATAGATCGTAAGGTGACCGCCCGCATACAATTCAGGGTCGGTCCGCCCCTGCTTCAGCCGTTTTACGATTTCTTCAAGCTTCTAGGTAAAGATACCTTTGTGCCTGAAGGTGCTCCACGTTCTATTTTCCTTGGCGCTCCACTTGTAGGGCTTGCCTCGGTGAGTGTCATATCCACAGTGCTTCTTGTTTCCAATATGTTCCCCCAGCAGGCGTTTGCAGGTGATTTGATAGTTGTTCTCTACCTCTTTGTGTTCGTGCCGATTATTCTGATCATTGGTGCTTCGGCCTCCTCCAACCCGATCTCCGCGCTTGGTGCATCGCGTGAGATGAGTCTTTATCTTGCCTATGAGCTTCCGCTGCTCTTTGCTCTGGCCACGATCATAGTCAAGTCAGGCGGACTTCTGAAGATAGGGGATTTGCTGCAGTGGCAATGGGCCAATCATCCGTTTCTTTACTCAGCTTCAGGGGCGATTGCTTTTGTCTCGGCGTTTTTATGTATGCAGGCCAAGCTGGGGTTTGTTCCCTTCGATATAGCCGAGGCGGAGCAGGAGATCATGGGTGGAACCATACTGGAGTATTCAGGTCCTGCGTTGGCCGTGCTCAAACTAACCAAGGCGATGCTTTACTTTACGGCAAGCATCTTCCTTACCGTGTTTTTCTGGGGCGGGTTCCGCTCGCCGCGCCACGGCTGGTACCACATCCTGGGTTGGCTTAAGCCTGTGGCAATAATCGTTTTGATCATCCTTATCAAGAATACGAATCCCCGGTTGCGGATAGATCAGGCGTTGCGTTTCTTCTGGTCTATCGTTCTTACCCTCTCGATCGTGGGATTCATACTTGCTGCTGTGGGGCTGTGATGCTTAAGGGACTTAAGAAAGGTGCACTTGCCCGTTCTTTGTGGGTTTACCACGTTTCCGCAAGCCCGTGCAACAACTGTGATATCGAGATACTAGACCTCCTGACCCCTCGATTCGACGTGGAGCGGTTCGGGCTTCTTCTTGTCGGCTCCCCGCGTCACGCGGATGTACTCCTGGTTACCGGCGTAGTCAATAAAAAGGTGCTCGACCGGGTACTCAGGGTTTACGCCCAGACCCCTAAACCCTGCCTGGTTGCTGCGTTCGGCTCGTGCGCTATCTCAGGTGATCTTTTTGTCGACTCCTACAACTTTGCCGGCCCTTTGGATAAGCATATTCCGGTTGATGTCTATATAGGTGGCTGCCCGCCCAAGCCCGAGGCGATGATACTCGGGGTGGTGCGTGCTATCGAGAAATTAAACAAACTTAAGGACCTGTGATGCCTGATGAAGTAACCAAGACCAAGAATCTTGAAAAGAACGGCGCTTATATTCGGGGCAAAGGCTTCTGTCATCAGAGGGACAGCGAGGCTGAGTTCAAGCGGGTAGAGGGGCAATGCCGCGAGTTCTACCCTGAGGGCGAGCTCAACCTTGTCCGTAAGCGCCGTTGGTACTGGGAGATAGCTGCCGAGGATGTCGTTAAGGTCGCCGATTTCTGCTTCAATACCCTGGGCTGTCGCTTCTCGATCGCCACTGGCGAAGATATCCCAAGGGGATTTACCATACTCTATCACTTCTCCCTGGATCGTCTCGGTCTTTTAATAAACGTCCGGGTTATCCTGCCCCACGACGATCCTCAGGTTGACTCCCTCTCCGTTCTTGGCCGCGGCTTCGAGTGGATTGAGCGCGAGATGCACGAGATACTTGGGATCGGGTTCCGCGGTCTCGGTGATACCCGTCATCTCTTGCTTCCGGACGACTCACCTGATGACTATCATCCCTACAGGAGGTCCTTTGGCTGAACTCGAACGTAAGATAATCCCCATCGGGCCGTTCCACCCCTTGCAGGAGGAGGCCGAGTACTTCAAGCTGACGGTCGAGGGGGAAAAGGTAGTTGGGCTCAACATCCAGCTCGGTTACATGCACCGGGGCCACGAGAAGATATGCGAGGGTAAGACCTACGATATGATCCCCTTTGTGGTCGAGCGTATCTGCGGGATATGTTCCACCTCACATCCATTCGCATGCGTGCAGGCAATCGAAGACGCGGCAGGCATCGAGATCCCGCCCCGGGCCGCATACATCCGTACCATCGTCGGCGAGCTTGAGCGTTTGCACTCCCACCTCCTCTGGGTCGGACTTGCCGGGCACTTTTTGGGCTACAACACCGTCTGGATGTGGGCGTGGAAGTACCGCGAGCCTGTGCTGGAGATGCTTGAGCTAATTACCGGAAACCGCAACCACTATGCGATGTTCAAGCCGGGCGGTGTTCGCCGCGACATCGAAGGCGGTATGATCCCACCGCTCTTGCAGGTGCTTGACGACGCCGATAAGAAGATCATGATGCTTACCAAGGCGGTTCTGGACGATCCTGTGCTCCACCGCAGGCTTGAGGGTGTCGGGGTCCTTACCATGGAGAAGGCGGTAGAGTACAGCGTTGTCGGGCCTACCGCTCGCGCCTCGGGTCTGGCGACTGACGTTCGCAAGGACGATCCGCATGCCGCATACGATTGGATCGAGTGGGAAGAGATAGTGCTTCAAGAAGGGGATGTGTTTGCCAAGGCCAAGGTTCGTCTGCTTGAGTGCTTTGAGTCCACCAAGATCATCCGTCAGTGTCTTGGGAAGCTGAAGGATCTGCCGGCGGGCGAGATAGATGCCCGTATGGAGTATCCGCCTGACGGCGAGGGTATCGGCCGCTACGAAGCGCCTCGTGGTGAGGTCTTCCACTACGTTAAGGGCGACGGCTCACTCTATCCTAGCCGCTACAAGATCCGCGCCCCAAGCTTTATGAATATCAAGTCCAACGAGGTGGCCGTCTTAGGCGCCTCGGTTGCCGACGCAGCAATCACCTTGGCCGCGGTTGATCCCTGCTACTGCTGCACCGAGCGGATCGCTGCCTTCAACACCAAGGGCAAACTTCTTTACACGTGGGATGACCTCCTGAAGCTCTCCCAGGAGAAGACGGCACGCATGGGAGCCGGATCGTGAACGTTGTGCTGCTTTTGCTGATAGCTGTTCCGTTTATAGGTGGGCTGCTTGTGCTCTTCCCCGGACGATTCCTGCGGGTGCTGCGGTGGATATTCAGTCTTTTGACCGTTCTTGCTACTGGATTGCTTTTGGCGCTGAACTTCACCTCGGCGAGCAATAGAGGATTCAGGCTCTGGCATATTTTGGGATCGGCAGAATCCCCTCAGTTCTTTACTTCTCCCATAACCCTTGTTATCGCAGTAGCCTTTGTCTTTCTCTGTCTGATCATAATGCTTTTTTCCTTCGGGTTCTTCCGGAAGAGTGAGGAAGCAGATACCGAGTATTATTCCTTAATGCTTTTCATGCTTGGCTCCGCAATGGGTTTGCTTTTCACCAACGATCTTGTTTTCATCTATATCTTCTGGGAGATAGCGGCGGTGGCTGCCTGGCGGCTTATCGGTTTCGGTCGAACCCAGGAGAAGATATCTATCGCCGCAAGAACCCTCCTTATTAATTTCTTCGGTTCAGCCTTTATGCTGGTCGGGTTCCTTCTTCTGGCTTCAGAGTTCGGTTCGCTTAATCTAGGCGATATGGTGGGCAAGCCTATGCCTGTGCTTGCAGGTATCTTCATACTCTGCGGCGTCTTCGCAAAGTCTGCGGTGATACCACTCTACATCTGGGTTCCATCGGCATATGCGGTATCACCCACACCGGTAGTAGCTCTCCTGGCCGGGATGCTGGAGAACTTCGGACTTATCGCCTTTATGAAGATCTTTGTGGAAACCTTTGCGCTTTCAGGGGCTTGGCAGCTTTCCATCCTGTGGATAGCGCTTGCTTCCAGTATTGTAACGGGTGGAGTCGCCCTTGTCGTAAACGACTACCGGCGCATCCTGGGATACTCAACCGTAAGCCAGCTTGCGTTCGTTCTTGCAGGATTTGCTATATCGCCGGCTCTGGGCATGATCGGAGCGATTCTTTTCATAATCGCGCATGGATTAGGCAAGGCGACACTTCTTATGGGGTATGGAATAGTGGAGCGCGAGATGGGCGGACGTGGCATCAGACATAAGGGGCGGCTGGTTGCTAACTTCCCGATCCTTTTTGTGGGTGTTATCATCGCAACCCTTTCAGTCATAGGTCTGCCCCCACTTCTCGGGTTCTTTGCAAAGCTCGACGTCATCTTCGGCATCCTATCCAGCGGCAGGATCCTCATAGGAGCAGGATTTATCCTTGCTTCGATCCTCACCCTGCTCTATATGCTCAGGCTCTTTTCGTCCGTTTTTCTTATGGGCAAGAAACCGGAGCCACAGATGTCTCAATCCGTTTTCCTCTCCATACTCGTTCTTGTGATATCCCTTTCCCTTTTCGGTGCCAGTTTTGCAATAAAGCCGCTTTTGGCCTACATCGGAGCAGGAGGATAGGATGCGGTATCTATTGCAGCCGATGACATTGCTCGTTCTTATTCCCTTGGTCGGGGCGTTGCTGGCGTTTTTGATTCGTCCTGCTCGCCGTTATATAGCCATAGCAGCGGCTCTTGGAACCGGTTATTTCGCTCTGCGGATCTTCTTGGATGGGCTTAGCGGAACCGGAACCTCGCCTATCCCTTTACCCGAGGTATTCGGGATTGCTAACCGCCTTCAAGCTGATGGGCTTTCAGGTGTCATCTTACTGCTTGTTTCCGGATTCGCGCTCCTTATATTCCTTTACAGCTTCCGCTTCCGCGGCGGGCCCCGGGATGACTGGAAGTTCTTTACCTTCGCTCTTCTCACCTACGGTGCGGCAAACGGGGCGCTTTTGGCCAGCTCCGTGCTTGTTCTTTACTTCTTCTGGGGGGTTCTGCTTTTTACTGTGTATGGACTCCTGTTCTACGGCAGGGGAGACGTGGAGATGGCCGCACGCAAGATGTTTGTTCTGAACGGTGTGGCCGACTTCCTGTTGCTGTTCGGGTTACTTGTTTTTATCATATATACCAAACAGCAGGGAGTAGAGCCAGGACAACTTGCCTACTTCCCTGGTATGAGGCGTTTTGCGCTCACAGACCCTCTGGCTATTGTTGCTTTTGTTTGCATCGCTGCCGCTGCTTTAACCAAGGCCGGGGCGTTCCCGATGCATACCTGGATTCCCAAAGCGGCGGAATCGGCTCCTGCAGAAACAATGGCGTTCATTCCTGCCAGCCTGGATAAGCTGTTGGGTATCTACCTGTTTGTCCGGCTTTGCTACTCCATCTTTGATATTCGTTCCAACCTTACCATACAGCTCATATTCCTTACGATAGGGGCGGTTACCGTTCTTGCCGCGGTGTTCATGGCTCTTGTTCAAAAGGACGCCATGCGGCTTCTTTCCTACCACGCGGTGAGCCAGGTAGGTTACATGATCCTGGGGATAGCGTCGGGAACTGTGATTGGAATCGCTGGTGGATTCTTCCACATGATGAATCATGCTATCTACAAGAGCACCCTCTTCCTTACCGGCGGAGCGGTGAGACGCCAGACCGGGGAGAGCGATCTTGAGAAGCTGGGAGGGCTTGCACGGGCTATGCCCGTTACCTTCTTCTCATTCCTTATAGCGGCTATGGCCATCTCAGGCGTGCCGCCGCTCAATGGTTTTGTGTCCAAGTGGCTTGTCTACCAGTCGTTTGTTGAACTGGGGCGGACCCAGCCTTTCTTCCTTGTCTTCCTGGTTGCAGGAGCGTTCGGCAGCGTGCTGACCCTCGCATCCTTCCTGAAGCTTACCCATTCTCTCTTCCTCGGCAGGCGGCCAAAACCGCTGGAAGGGGTCAAAGAGGTATCCTTCACCGGCTGGTTCCCACCCCTCCTGATGGCTTTGGCCTGTATAGCCTTCGGAGTCTTTGCCTTCAGGCTGCCCCTGCGTTATCTTGTCTCCCCGGCGCTTTCCGCATCGGTTATAGTTCCTTTAGGGCACTTTTCTCCGCTTGCTTTTGCAGCGATCGTGCTTGTCATCCTGTCTCTTGGTTTCCTTATCTACGTTGTCGGCGGCACCTATAGGCCTCGTCCGCGCAAGGTCTTCTTGGGCGCTGAGGAGTTGACCGAGGAGGAGATGCATCTTTCCGGCCCGCACTTCTACTCATCTATCAAAGAGATCAAGATATTTAGGGAGTTCTACCGCTTTGCAGAAGGAGGTTCCTTCGATTCCTTCCATTACATAGAGGGCGTCGCCGGGGTCATTGGGAAGACCTTGAAGAGGTTGATAGATGACGCCCTTAACGCATTCGTGCGTTTTGTAAGATACTTTTCCAACCTGGCAGGCAAAGGGTTTAGCCTTTTGCATACCGGAGGGTTGTCGTTTTATCTGGGTTGGATATTATTGGGGATCTTGATTTTGATCCTGTTCCTGATTCGAGGAGGCGGCGGTGCTTGAGCTTATCGTTTTGTTGATCTTTATGATAGCGGCCGGTATTGTGGCTGTCGAGATCCGCGACCTCCTGGCTTCGGTGATAGCGTTAGGTGCGGTGGGGTTCGCTGTAGCCATTGGGTTCATAATGCTTGCAGCGCCCGATCTGGCCATAGTTCAGATCGTGATCGAGGTTCTCTCGGTGGTATTCTTTGTTGCGGTGATCCTGAAGACGACACACGTGGATTCTGCAGCAGGACGACCTTATAAACCGGCTGATATCTTTACCTTTGTGGTGTTCGGGGTGTTTGCGCTAGCCTTTGTCTACTTCGGTATCAGGCTGCTTGCAGGTCTTGCCCCTATGAGTCGGGAGCTCGGTCAGGTTGCAAGTCACTATCTAACGCAGGGTCTGGCAGAGACCGGGGCAGTGAACCGCGTAACCTCGGTGGTGCTCGACTACCGGGCGTTGGACACCCTGGGCGAGGCAACGGTTCTGTTTACCGCGGTGATGGGAGTCCTTGCAGTTCTCAGGCTTGAAGGGAGAAGGAAATGAGTGGAATGACCCCGATTGTCAAGGTGGTAGTCCGCCTCGTTGGAGGATTCATTTTCCTTTACGGCTGCTACATCGTGCTCTACGGGCATCTCTCGCCCGGAGGCGGGTTCGCAGGCGGGGCGATTATAGCTGCAGGCCTTATACTTTCAAGGCTTGCATTCGGCACAACCGCAAAGCAGGAGAAGAGCGCCTCGATCTCCTCGTCCATCTTCGAAAGCACCGGTGGACTTCTCTTCCTTCTCGTTGGTTTGCTTGGGCTCTTTGTCGGCGGATACTTCTTTATAAATCTCTTTCCTTCCTTTGGCACACAAGGAAGGCTTGTCTCTGCCGGCTCTATCCCCTTCTCTAACATTGCGATCGGCATCAAGGTAGCGGCGGCTATACTTTCCATCTTCCTTGTGCTGGCGTCAACCAAATACATATTCAAGGAGTGATGCGGTGATTATCCTGGTTGCTTCATTGATTCTGTTTCTTGTTGGGCTTTATGCCATAATCACCAAGCGCAACATGATAAAGGTAGCGGTGGGGTTTTCGCTTATGGAGTACTCGGTAAACTTTCTGTTTGCTATTGTGGGATTTCGCCCCGGCGCCTTGCCGCCCATACTCCAGGTGGTTGAGGTAGGTAAGGTTTACTCCGATCCCTTGCCTCAAGCCCTGGTGCTTACCGCTATAGTGATCGGTCTTGGCGTTACTGCTTTCATGCTCTCGTTGATATTACGGCTTTACAACCGCATCGGTTCCTTTGATCTCGAAGAGATCAAGAGGCTGAAAGGATAGCTGGTTATGGAGACATTTCCGGTTCTTTTGATTGCAATCCCCCTGGGCGGCGCATTTCTCGTCCCTATTCTCTACAAGGCCTGGAAGCGTTTGGCAGAGATCGTGGCTGGGCTTTGCCTAGCGGCTGTTTTGGCTTTGAGTATCTATCTCGCCTTCTTCCTTGTGCCTGGGAAGCCCCTGGTATACCTCTTCGGCAACTGGCCGGTTCCTTTGGGGATCGCGTTCGCGGTTGATAGGCTCTCCGCGTTCATGCTACTGGTTGTCTCTATGCTGGTTTTCTTCTCCTACCTCTTTGCTATCCGATACATGGATCACTTCACCGGGTCGGGCAAGTTCTATACCCTGTATCTTTTGATGCTTGTCGGGATGAACGGGGTGGTGATGACCGGCGATCTGTTTAACATGTTTGTGTTTATGGAGATCGCGGGTCTCTCCTCCTATGCGTTGGTTGCATTCGGCACTGAGGCTGATGAGTTGGAAGCCGGCTTCAAATACATGGTGATGGGTGAGATCGCGAGTCTGATGATCCTTCTGGCGATCGCATTAATCTACGCCGCTACCTCAACCCTTAATCTTGCGGATATCTCCCGTGCATTTGCCGCCATGGATAAGACCCCTGGCTTCTGGTTTGTGCTCATCCTCTTGATGTCCGGCTTTTCGATCAAGGCAGCGCTTGTTCCTTTCCACTCCTGGTTGCCTGACGCGCACCCCTCGGCTCCTGCTCCGATCTCAGCGTTGCTTTCGGGTGTTTTTATCAAGGTGCTGGGGGTTTATGCTATGGCACGGATTCTCTTCAACGTATACGGCGTCTCACGAGCCAGCTACCCCGAGGTCTTTAATGCACTTCTGATCCTCGGACTTGCCTCGATTATTATTGCAAGCCTGCTTGCCCTTTATCAGAAGGACTACAAGCGGCTTCTGGCCTACTCAAGCATCAGTCAGATCGGCTACATTGTGCTTGCGTTGGGTATAGGCAATGAGCTCGCCCTTATAGGTGCGTTAGCGCATATCCTGAGCCACTCGCTCGGTAAGGGGCTTCTGTTTCTCACCTCAGGTTCTGTCGTCTACCGTGTTGGAGAACGCGACATAACCAAGTTTACCGGTGGGCTGGGCAAGCAGATGCCCTGGACCTCGCTTTCCTATAACCTGGGCGCTCTTTCTGTTGCCGGCATGCCTCCTTTCCTGGGCTTCTTCTCCAAGCTGTTTATTATCCTGGGCGCGGTAAAAGCGGGGTTCATCGTCCCTGCCGTCGTAGCCGGGCTCTTTGCTGTGGTTACCTTGGGCTATCTCTTGAAGATCACCAACAAGGTATTCTGGGGCAAGGAGGGTATAGGAGGGATAAAGGAGTCCCCGTTCGTTATGGTCTTCGCCATGGTCTGTCTTGTTGTTCTGTTGGTGGCAGGCGGCGCGTTCTTCTTCTGGCTCAAACCCCACCTTTTGCAGCCTGCGGCAGATGTTCTGCTCAGGGGGACCGAGTATGCTGATATTGTGTTCAGGATAGGGGCGGGGGGTTAGGATGCGGCGAGTGGTTTTGTTTGTCCTCAGCTACGGATTGTGGTTACTCCTGACCTTGCCAGGAGGCGATTGGCCGGTCTATGTTGTTGGAGCGGTGTTGGCGCTTCTTGTGGCTATCTTCTTCGGTGCAGAGTTTACCCATCGGCCCCTTTCATTCCTCAACCCTCGTCGCTGGTTCTGGGGCATCATCTACATACCTGTATTCTTCTGGCACATGCTGGTGGCCAATCTTGACGTTGCGTTCCGCGTGCTTCATCCTGCCTGTCCTGTAAAACCCGGAATCGTGAAGGTGAAAACCGCGCTCAAGACAGACGTGGCCAAGGCGTTTCTTGCCAACTCCATCACCCTTACCCCTGGAACCATGACCGTTGACGTGGATGAAGATGTTCTTTACGTTCATTGGATCGACGTCTTCGGTGACGGCGAGGATATCGAGGCCAACACAAAGGTAATAGTGGCGAAGTTCGAGAAGTACTTGATGAGGATCTTCGAATGAGTGTTCTCTGGATTAGCATCCTTATTATCCTTGGGGTTGCGTCTTTCCTGTGCCTTTTCCGCATCTTCCGCGGGCCCACGATTGCCGACCGCATGGTTGGGGTGGATATCATGGGGATACTGTTCGTCGGGATAACGGCGATTACCGGTATAATTTACAATCTCTCATTCCTGCTGGATATCGCGATTGCCCTTGCCTTGATTAGTTTTGTCGGGACGCTTGCCCTGGCCAAGTACCTTGAACGGAGGACGCTCGATGACTGAGGTAACTGTAGTTGATATAATCGGATACATCGTGATCCTTGTTGGTGTGCTTTTTGACCTTCTTGGAGCCATTGGTCTTGTCCGTTTCCCGGATGTTTACAACCGTCTGCAGTCGGCAACGAAGAGCGTTACCCTGGGCACCTTCGGGATTATGATCGGGATCCTGATCGTTACAGGCTTTACCCCTTTGGGGATCAAGGCGCTCATCTGCGGCGTCTTCCTGCTGTTGACCGCACCCGTTTCGGCACACGCCCTTTCCCGCGGTTCCTTGCGCTTTGGAGCAAAGATGTGGAAGGGGACTGTGATTGATTCCTACGGCAAGGACAAACTGGGAGGGCCGCAGATCGAAAGCGAGGAAGGCGAAACCAAGGAGAGCAAGGAGAAGGAAGATGAAGTGGCCTAAGATTCGAGAACTGGGTGAGGCGCTGCGATCTCTCTTCTCCGCTCCTTACACCACTAAATTTCCCAAAAGGGCAACCCTGCCTCCGCCTCGGTTCCGCGGCGTTATCGTTTTCGATGAAGAGAAATGCATCGGTTGCGGGGCATGCGTTGAGGTTTGTCCTGCCAGGGCGCGTGAGCTTGAGGATAATCTTGAGAAAGGCATCAGGCACGTGGTCTATCTAAAGGATATGTGCATCTTCTGCGGTCAGTGCGTTACATATTGCCCGACAGAGGCCATTCGCCACACCGTTGATTACGACATGACTTTTCTTGACAAGGAACAATACCGGGATGAGATCGAAAAGGAACTTTTGTTCTGCGAGCGCTGCGGTGGGGTGATAACTACCCGTGAGCATCTTAACTGGATCGCCCGACGCCTGGGGGAGCTTGCCTATGCCAACCCTACCCTGGTTCTGGCGCGTCAGAGCAGTTTGGATACGGTTGAGATGAAGCCTGAGCGCGGTGATGCCGAACCTTACCGCAGTGACCACCAGCGGCTTTTGTGCCCTGCTTGCCGGCGCAAGGTGATCCTTAACGAGCTCTGGGGATATTAAGTAAACCCCACGCGAATGCGTTGCATTCGCGTGGGGACCCCCGAACAGAAAAAAAAGAGTGGTCCCATCAACGTTGTATCCGGCACCTTCTTTAAATAGACTAGTCCATGCTCCTGCGATAACCTCTTTCATTGCTGCGGGACTTTGTAGTAAAGGAAGGAGGCGAAGCCTAAGCTTCAGCTAAGTATTCTGTCTTTCCTTTGTCAGAAGATAATGATACCCTGATTGTCGATTGGGTTCGGATCTCTAGGGAATCTTTTTACTTCAGTTTTGCGAGCTTCTCCTTGGCGCGCTGGATGTTGCGGGTCGCGTTCGCGTATGATGGATTGATGGCCAAAACCTGCTCCCAGTAGTAGACCGCCTGTTCGTAGTTGTTGTTGGTATAGGCCTGCACACCTTGCAGGTAGAGCTCGTCCGCGTCCTTTTTTTGAAGCCTGGATTTGATGCGCGTAAGGTAATCTTTGGCGGTGGCATTGTTAGGATCAACCGCGAGCAGGGCGTAGAACGAGTTCTGCGCCTGAACGTAGTACCCGCGGTTATAGTAGTCGATCCCCTGGGTTTCATAGGTGGACGCCGAGAAGGAAATCTTGCTTTGATAGAGGGTTATCTTGGCCGCGATCTCGCGATTGGACGGCGCCAGAGCCTTTAGTTGTTTGGCGAGGTTAAGGGCTTTCAGCCACCTCCCTTTGCGTTCAAGGCTTTCCATCTGCTTCATGCCTTCGGCGATCTGTTGGCCGAGCTTCTCTGATGTCTTTTTCTTGTAAGTCTGGACCGTTCTGGACCGGGGTTGAAGCTTTTCTATCTTTTCCCATGTTTCGGTAGCTTCCTTGTACTCGCCGGCCGCGTATTGTTCAAGTCCTTTCTGGTATAGTGCGTTGATCTCTCCCGCGTTGCGCACCGATGAGGTCTGGGCAAGTATGGATTCTGAGAACTTGCGCTGCGCCTCTTCGGCGAGGGATTGGGCTTGGCTTGAGGTGGAGTCAATCTCTAAAGCGGCTTCCGCCTTGCTCATCGCTTCGAGATAGTCGGCTGTTCGCATAGCCGCGTTTGCTGCGGCAATCAGCGCGCGCAGCTCGGAGGCGCTCTTTTCTTCCTTAACGCGCTGGAGCCAGTTTAGCGCCTCATCATTGGCAGGGTCCCATATAAGGGCAACGTCAAAGGCATAAATAGCATCATCAAAGGCTCCGTCGTTGTAGAAATCTATCCCCTGGGTTGTGTAGGTCTTGCTGGTTATCTTGTTCTTCGCCCGCTTTTCGCTCTCTATGGAGGCCAGTCGCTCTTCAACCTCTTTAGTGGAGGCTATGTTAAACAGGAATGAGAATGCAACCCTTCCGTTGGGTTGAACGGTGGATGCAGGTATGCGTGAGTAGCTGAGGTTGATCTTACAGAGGTTCAGATCCGCGGCGGTCAGGATACCGAATCGGTTATCGCTTGCCCAGCCTCCCCCGAGCTCGAGGGGAATCCCCAGAAGATCCTTGAAGGCGAAGAGGCTGGCGAGGTGAACGGTTCCCTGCCTGCCTTCTTCATGGAACGGCTCGCGAAGATTGAAGTTAGTAAGGAAGCGAAAGAACGATATGTTATAATCCAGACCCACTTGAATGCAGGGCCACTCTATCTTACGGGCAGCCGCGGCAACCGAGATCTCGCCTGGGACGTCTTCAAACTTTATATCCGGTATGGATATGCCCAGAGCAAAGGTCGATTTGAGACGGCTTTCATCAGGGCCAGGGACGTAGTCCAGATATCGAATCCCCAGGCTGGCCCCGGTCTGCAGGAATCTCCATCGGTAAGCCGCTCCCAGGAGGAGGCCGCGACCCCGGGCCTCATCCTGAAAACCGGCCAGACCTGCGCCGAAATCTCCAAAAGGCTGGGAGTAGCCGATGAATCCTACGCTGGTGTAGGAGCCAAACACCCTTGGTAGAAGAACTTCTATATCGTGATCTCTGTTCTCGGGCGGTTCAAATCTGAAGCCAACAGGGCTAAAGAGAAGCTTACGGTCGTTGGTGCTGGTTAGAAGGGCCGGGTTAACGTAAAGAGCCAGGGGTTGATCGGCAATGGTTACACCAGCATCGGCAAGCCCGTTGACCCTTGCTTCACCTACCGGTAACGTTATAAGGGAAAGTAGTAGGAGTAGCTGCATGAGTAGGATTATATCCCTTTGTTAGAGACTGTCAATAGCTATAAGTTTTGCAGGTAGGGACATGCGGCCTAACATTGATCACTTGGCGCACAGACCCTATCAGCTTGACAATTGGCCTTTTGTGTGTATTGTGCATGATTCAGCGGTAAAGGAGCAATGAAGAATGGAACAAGATATCCATCGTAGGGCCGAGGAGAGGGTAGAGAGGCGAATGGGTTTTTTTACCCACCTTGTGACATATCTTGTTGTCAACGCAGGGCTGTTTCTGGCGTGGTATTTTATCTCTGGCCACGGTAAGGGCTTTCCATGGTTTGTTATCCCGCTTGGGGGCTGGGGGGTTGGAGTGATTGTGCATGCCTTGAGTGTATTCGTGTTTGGCAAGTTTCGCGAGAGGATGATCGATCGGGAGGTTCATCGCATCCGCCGGAAGACGGAATGATTCGTGAAGCTGAGGGTTGAGATGCGTGTCAAAGAATTCGGACGATTCTAGGCGTTATCGCACTGATTATCTTTGTGGGCAAAAAACACACCCCAAACGGCTGCTCCGCATCCGTCCGGGGCCCCCAATCCGCGGATTAAAACTCGTTGCACTCGTTTTCCTCCGGTGTAACCCAATCAGGGTTCCCCTTCGGAACGCCGATTGACGCAGATGAACGCTAAATCCTCGCATTGTGCCCAATATGAGAGCGCCACCCTTCGGTCGGTCGCGATGACTAAGTTCTCTTTGCCCTCCCACTCCTCCATCGAGGAGGTGTAGGCTATCGCAACAGGAGGAACTTAGCCGCGTGGCTGCCGTACTGGGTGGAAAGAACCACGAGATAAAGCCCTGAAGCAACAGGTTTGCCGTTCTCAGTCAACCCGTTCCAAAAAGCACCTATCTGCTCAAGATCAGCGGGATCGTCGTATGTCCCGATGGCTATCTCGTCGTCAGTGCCTTCTGTGCCGCCAGGCGGAATCAGTGGTTTTTCTAAGACCCGTTCCCCACTTAAGGTAAAGATGCGCAGCCTGATTCTGGTAGAGGCCTTGTTGAGCCGGAACGGGAAGTATATCAAGGCTTGTGAGCCAGGATAGAAGGGATTAGGATAGGGCGGCAGAAGCTCGTTGCGCGAGAAGGTATCTATGTTACTAGGCAAAGGCAATATGGCCTGGTAGGCGTCAGGGATGCCGTAGCCTATAGTATCGTTCGGAGAGGAGGCAGAAGCGCTTTGCTGGAGCAATGAGATGATGGTTTCAGGGTCTCCCCGGTACTCAGAGTGAACCTCAAGCATAAGTGCTGCTATTCCTGCCACAAGAGGCGCGGCGTACGAGGTTCCGTTGCCGTAAAAGTAGTGGCTGATTGTGTCGTCCACGTCGATCACGTAAACCCCTGCAGCAGGGGCCACAAGCTCCGGCTTTATCCTTCCGTCGTCAGGCAGGCCGACCGCACTTCCTATAACCCCGACTCCATGTTCCCACCAGTTACCCAGGGTATCTACGCCACCCACGGTAATGATTCCATAAGCGTCGCCTGGAGGTGAGATGTATGGTGCTGCGGATTCCACGTTGCCTGCCGCGTTCGTGATAAGCACACCTCGTTTTGCAGCCATGCTGGCTGCACGAGAGGCGGGTGAGGTCTTACCGTCCAACTCGTCGTTGCTGTACCAGTCGCCGTAGGCAAGGGAGGAGTTGACTATATCCACCCCGTTGCGTTCAAGCCACTCAAGGCCCTCTATCCAGATATCCTCCTCAATCCGCATCTCGTACATAGACCCGTAGAGGTTCACGTGTTTTTCGGTCTTGGCGACGTAAAGCTCTGCGCCTGGAGAGGCTCCTATATAATAGCGTCCTTGATAACCGACCGCAAGCGCCGCGGTGCGTGAACCGTGCGCTGGCTGGCTGAAACCGTTCACGTCTCTCCAGTCCTCCCCAGGATCGTAATCGGTATCCTCATCACCGCGCGAAGACCACACCACCTCCAGTTCGCCGGCATTGAATGCGATATAGGGTTGGTAAGAAAACTCCTGGGCCAGTATGGAGGGAACTCCCCAGGAATCCACTGCTCCAGGGCTGCTGGTCAGCAGTATATCTCCTGCGCTTTCAAAAACAGCATGAAGACCTCCACCGGCGATGCTCAACAGATCTATGCTTCCGATAACCTCAAAGACGTCAGGATGTATGAAGTCGGTCCAGGTAGAACCGGCGTTGGACGTTTCGAATGAAGCAAGACGGAAACCACCTTGAGCCTTGTCCACGAAAGCAACTACGAGATGGTTCCCTTCAAGATCGAACGCCACCACCTCTTCGTTTGCAGGGGATGGGATATCTGAAAAGCTTTGCCCACCGTCCAGGCTACGTGCAAGATGTAGTTGACCTTGTGTAAGGTCAAGTGCGACAACGATTATGGTATCTCCCGAAACCGAGGCCTTTGGTTGATCAAGGATTCCGCCAGGGGCAAATAATACTTCACTTGCCCCAAGCCATTCCACGTTATCTAGTGTCCATACCGCACGATTCATTCGCACCCTTCCTTCGTCTCTGACATAGAGTAGAATACTGGTATCACTCTGGTTGGATATAAGGAAGGGGTTACGGCAATTTGACTCCGGTAGCTTTGCAAACCCCTTAAAACTCGTATTGCTGAGCACCCCGCAGTGCAGATCACGCCGCTTATAATCGTTTGTTGAGCCAGCCTCCCAGACCACTAGCATGGTATCACTGTTTGCCTTGGTTACTATGGCGTGGGAACGAGCAATGCTGTCGGTGTAAGTGATTTGGGGTTCAGAAAGTGCGAGAATCGTATCCCACGTGTTTCCATTCCGGTGCGCAGCATATAGGACACGGGCTGTGGTTGCGTTAAGAGCGGTGGAGTCGGCGATAAAGAAAATCCAGTCTCCATGCAGTTCAGGCTGCTGCACGATCTCGTAATTTGATATAACAGACACAGAAGCTTTGCTTAGACTGTCCCACACCATGATATCATCGCCTGTAATAAAGTCATGTTCAGCGCCCAAACGAACGGTTCTAAAGACCGTGTGATCGCGTTTGAAGCCTGTGTCAAGGAACCCTATCCGCACACCCTGCCCGAATATCCCCAGATTATGAACCGCAGGGACGTTCAATAAGGCAAGCTGGGTGTAGGTGTTACCGTAGTGTTCAGGTTCTATCGGCTCCTTGCGCTGGATTAGATTCATGGGCAACTGGATTATCTCAACTGCAACGGGCTCGACTGAACGAACAAAGGGCATCATCTGCAGACTTTCCAAACGCATGGAGTCAGTTTCCACACTTACGGCGTTAAGCCAGCGCGAGCGGGCACGGATGCGCGCGCCTGAAATCTCAATCAAACGCAGATACCGTGGATGAAGAGGAATATCCCCGAACCCCGCTTTAGAGGCCAACTTTGAAGCCTGGCGTCGCTCTGCGGTAAAACGATGAACACGCATCACATCAGGTGATCGCCCCTCGCCTTTGTTTACCAGATATATCCAGTAAGGGCTTTGTGCAAAAGCCGTTGCTGCGAGAAGGAGAAGAGAGGAGAAGACGAGCACTCCTCTTCTCCTCAAAGATCTGACATCCAAGGCTATGTCCTAGAAGCCTGATCCTACGCCTACTGCGACTGCGATAACGACGATGATGATGATGGCCAGCACCCATATCCCCAGGCCGATCAGGGCAAGGATCAGACAGATGTGCCCGACCCTTTTTGCACGCTCGGAAAGCGAACCGGATTTGAGGATAATCGCATAGACGATCCCTATGATGGGGCTTATGAATGATCCCACGTAGAGACCAAAAAGGCTCAGCAGGTAAAGGATATCTACTGTCGCTTCAAAGCGAACCCGTTTCTTTTCTTCAAGGGTCAGCGGTTGTTCCACGTTTCCTCCTTGTGGGGGAGCCTGAGGCCCCCTGATTTATTAGCAGATTGTCGTCATACCCGGCATAGGAATCGAACCTATAACCTACGGATTAAGAATCCGCCGCTCTGCCTGATTGAGCTAGCCGGGCGCATACACGCTGAATTCTACACCGCTTGGAATGCTTGTCAACATCAGCAGATGGGAAACGGTCAAGGAAAAGCAAGATTTTAGGGTCCCCGCACGGACACGAAGTGGACGTGTTGGGTGTAAGGGCGGGGGAGAGTCAAGGGAATGAGCGCAGCGGGTAGGTTGGTGACTTTCTTGACAAGGCCACCTAACACCGTATTATACTTGTATGGTTGAAAATAAATCTTTGCAGAAATCAAGACGAAGACGAAAGTCTAGGGAGAAGGAATCTACTGAGATTGGTGACCCAGCGGTGGAATTCCTAAGGAAAAAGTATAAATGCGATGGATTTATCCGTCAGCTTCGTCTTAAAGGAGGACATAAAGTAGATATAGTCGCATTCAGTAGCAGCGAGAAAGTTTTTTATATTGGTGAATGTAAGCGGGTTGCAGCTTTAACTACTATGGCGAAGGCATTGGGGCAAATTATCGGTTATTATTGCTTGATTGAAAATTATGGTGCGGAATTCAGAGAAGGCTTCATAGAAGGTTGCGAAAACAAGGGGGTTAAAATCCCCTTGAGCCTGATGGACAAAACGATGAAAGTGATACCAATAAAGTTATTTGTGGCATTTAACGAAAAGGGAATGCGAAGATATTCAAACTTATTAGACGATTTATTTGACAAATTCGAACCACATATCGGTCTCCTAAAGGTAAACGTTGAAACAAAGAAAGTTACTGAAGATTTAGAGAGGCCGATCCCCCGAAGCTCGAAACCAGTGCCATACACCAAGAGATTTAATTCACAAAGGGAGTTTTACTTTGAAATGGCTGAAGAATTAAAAAGGAAATATAAAGAAATTTTTGAACATCTAGAGATTGATCCTAGATACTTTAAGCTTCATTTGTCAGATGTACCACCCTATTTCCATTTTGAATTAAATTTTAGAAATGAAACGAGGATGATTGAAATAGGACTCCATTTGGAGAGCCCTCAAGAAGTTGAGAATCGGCAAATATTTGAAAAGCTTCAAAAGGAAACGCAGACCCATGTGTCAAACTTTCGCTTTCAAGATAACTGGCCTAAGAACGAAGGTGGGGGACGAGGTAAGAGGAGAATATACTCTTATGTAAAATGGGATGGCGATAATTTCCACCTGACGAACAAGTTAATGGAAGAGCTATTGCAAATATTAGACGAGTATATACGTACTTTTAAGGAACCCTTGAGAAAAACTGTCAGTGAATTGGGATTAGAGTACGAACCACGCAAAGATCAAAAAGAAAAGATTGAGTTCCTTGAAATAATTAAAAAGAGAATAGAGGAAAAATTAAATTTTTCCTCTAAACTTAAGAAAAAATATAATGGATGGATTACGTCACATCCTGATCATGAGGTAATACTTCAAATCATTTTTTGGCACGAGAGATCTAGATCCATCCATTTTGAGATTCGTATTCCCTATCAAGGAATATGGGTACTCTTGGACCTCGAATCTGAGGATTTGAATAAGAAGATTTATGACTGCCTTAAAGAAAAAAGTGAAGAAATAGAAGAAAAGCTAGGGAAAAAATTGATAGGCAAAGAAAGTGAGCTGCCAGCGGTTACTACTCCCCGGGATTCCAAACGGATTGGTGAACGCTTTAGACGGGGGAGATCATTAAAAAACATGGAGGACTTCATAGTGACTAGAATGGTCGAGTACATCAAAGTCCTCGCTCCTGTTGTAATAGATGCTATGAAAAAGTAGCCTCTAGTTCTACCCTGGTGTGGCAACAAGCCTAAATGCTCCTTTTGTGTTGCGCACAAAAGATCGCAGGGGAATATCTTCTTGACAATCCTGTATCTCCTTATAAAGTAGAACACCCCACGAGATTGCTTCGCTTCCTCTGGTCGCTCGTAATGACACCCCACCTCAGGGGGAAGAGGTTGCGATTTAATGTGGAACGGACTCGCAGGCCGATAGCTACCCAAACCACAGATTACTTCCGTCGCAAAGCGTACGCGGATTAGAACTCCTTGCGGTCGTTCTCCTTCGGTGACGCGGATTTAGATCCACTCACCCTTTGTCCCACTCACTCGACACTATACGGCAAGTGCAAGTTGGGGCACTAGACCCCGGCAAGAGGAGAGAATTACCCCAAAGATACTTGACATCCTCTAATAACTGTGTAGAATTTGCGTCAATGGATCAGCTAAAAGGGTTGGTGAGCGAAAACGCTTATACCATCCTTAATGAAGTTGAATGGAAGAGGGCGTCGCTCATAGCGGCCCTTCAGGAGCTTCAGGTGCGCTACCGGTATCTGCCCGAAGCGGCCATGCGCCAGGTCGCGGCCAGATTGCGCGTACCTGTAGCTCAGGTCTATCATGTGGCTACGTTCTATTCCGCGTTCTCATTAAAACCCAAAGGTAAGCACATAATTAATGTCTGTCTGGGAACGGCGTGTCACGTTAAGGGAGCTGGCCTGATTATGGATCGGTTCAAGCGCGATCTTGGTGTTGAGCAGGACGAGACAACTCGAGACGGCCAGTTCACCCTGCAGCGAGTGCGATGCGTCGGATGCTGTTCCATTGCACCTGCGGTGATGATCGATGAGGAGACCCACGCCCACGTACGACAGGATAAGGTGCCGGAGATCGTCGAGAAGTATCGGGACGCGGACTGAAAGGGGAGCGATGGAAGGTAATGGTTATTAAGAGTCTTGCCGACCTGGAAAAGGTAGCGTCCGAGGGTGAGCGCAGGATACATCCGCCGCATCTTAAAGTGATGGTTGGGGCAGCTACCTGCGGGATCGCATCAGGTGCAAACGACGTCATCGCCGCGGTCGAGCAGACCCTCAAATCCCTCGGTAATGGAGCAGGAGCGACCGCTGTCGCTTCTAGAACCGGGTGCATCGGCATGTGCTATGAGGAGCCGCTTATGGATATCCTCAAACCGGGCTGGCCGCGTATAACCTACTCCCACGTGAAACCGGAGCAGGTCGCCGAGATTCTTTCTGCAGTCAAGGAAGGCAAGGTCGTTAAAGAGGGGCTTTTAGGGAAGATCGAAGAGATTGAAGATTATACCCGTAACACCCGTACCCCTACGGGGCATTTTCATAATTACTCGGAGCTTGCGCTCCGGTCGCAAGGACATAACACCCGCAACACACACTACCGTTACCCTCTGGAGAATGTTCCGCCCGAAATAGCGGCTGTTGAAGGACTTTTCAACCTTGAATTTACCGCCAAGCAGCAACATATCGCGATGCGCAACTGCGGGATCATCGACCCTGAATCCATTGAGGAGTATATTGCGCGGGGCGGATACCGCGGCCTTTACAGAGTCCTTACCGAGATGAAGCCGGACGAGGTTATTGATATGGTGGATGCCTCCGGTTTGCGTGGACGCGGTGGCGGAGGATTCGGAACCGGTCGCAAGTGGCGCTACTGCAAGGCCGCAGAAGGCTACCGCTACGTTATCTGCAACGCGGACGAGGGCGACCCGGGCGCATACATGGATCGCTCGCTTCTTGAAGGCGATCCGCACTCCATCCTTGAAGGGATGCTCATCGGAGCCTTTGCCATAGGTTCACAGCAGGGCTATGTATACGTCCGCGCCGAGTACCCACTGGCAGTAAAGCGGCTCGAGAAGGCGATAGATGACGCACGTGTGCACGGTCTTCTGGGATCCGACATCTTCGGTACCGGGTTCAACTTCGATCTCAGAATCGTGAAGGGCGGGGGTGCGTTCGTGTGCGGTGAGTCCACGGCACTTATGGCGTCAATCGAGGGCAAGCCGGGCGAACCCCGCGCCAAGTACGTCCACACCGTCGAAAAAGGTTTATGGAATCAACCCACCACACTCAATAACGTGGAGACCTGGGCTAACGTGCCGGTAATCGCGGTGCGCGGTGCAGAGTGGTTTGCCTCCATCGGGAACCCCTCCTCCACCGGAACCAAGATTTTCTCGCTGGTAGGCAAGGTGAACCGCGCGGGTCTCGTGGAAGTCCCTATGGGAATTACACTCAGGGAAATCATCTACGACATCGGCGGCGGTATACCTGAGGGTAAGCCCTTCAAGGCGGTGCAGACCGGCGGGCCTTCCGGAGGTTGTATCCCCGCGAATCTCTTGGACCTTGAAGTAGACTTCGACAGGCTGTGGGAAGCAGGCTCGATGATGGGTTCGGGCGGCATGATCGTTATGGACTCCGAGACCTGCATGGTGGACGTGGCCAAGTTCTTTACCGAGTTCCTCAAGGACGAAAGCTGCGGCAAGTGCGTGCCATGCAGGGAAGGTTTATCTCAAACCCACGAGATTTTGAAACGTATCACTGAGGGCGAGGGACAGGAATCGGACCTTGATCTACTGGAAGAGCTGGGTAAGGCGATGCAAGATTCGTCTTTGTGTGCCTTAGGCGGCTCGGCACCAAACCCAGTGCTTTCCACCTTGCGTTTCTTCCGCGACGAGTATCTTGAACACATTAAGAATAAGCGCTGCCCTGCCGGGGTGTGCACCGCGCTTATCCACTTCGAGATCAACGAAAACTGCACCGGATGCACCTTATGCGTCCGCAACTGCCCGGTTGACGCTATTTCGGGCGAACGCAAACAAGTCCACGTGATAGATCAGGATGTCTGCATCAAATGCGGCGTTTGTCTTGACGTGTGCAAGTTCGACGCGGTGACCCGTAACACCCGTAACACCCGTAACACACACTCAGGGGGGAGGTCACAATGAACCACGCCCGTAACACACCTTTTGGACTGTCCGTATATGTTTTAGATCGTCTGGATAATGCTGGAATCTGTAATGATGGAGAGATAGTGTTGTGAGTCACGCAGACTGGGAAGGTCAGGCCAAATTTACCATCAACGGCAGGGAAGTGGTTGGTTATAAAGGAGAGACAATCCTCGAGGTGGCCCGGCGTGAGGGGTTTGATATCCCCACTCTCTGTTATCACGAAGCGCTTGAACCTTACGCCGCCTGCCGGTTATGTCTTGTGGAGGTTACAACAGGTCGCCGCACAAAGCTAGTAACTTCTTGTATTTATGAAGTTGCTCCCGATATCGAGGTCAAAACCTCGACCGAGCGGGTGATCCGCAACCGCAAGGCGGTGCTTGAGCTTCTTCTTGCCCGTGCTCCTGACGCTTCGCTTATCCAGAAACTGGCCCGTGAATATGGCATCAAGAAATCCCGCTATCCCCTGGTCTTAAACGATAAGTGCATACTCTGCGGGCTTTGCGTGCGTGCCTGCCATGAGATCATCGGTGCTTCAGCCATCGGGTTCATCGATCGCGGCACCGAGCGCCACGTGGGTCCGCCCATCGAGCGGCTTTCCGAACGCTGTATCGGCTGCGGCACCTGCGTCTACATCTGTCCTACGGCGGCCATCTCGCTCAAAGACGTTTCCAAGCCTATGCCTGGTGTCCACGATCACCCCCACGACTACGAAGCACCCGACTGCGATGCGTGTGGAGAGTTGGGGCTTGAAGCACCTCAGGAGAAAAAGGCATGAGCCGCGTAGTAGTGCGAAACTTTAGTTTCGCTGCGAGGATGGTGCCTGTAACACCTCTTCATGTAGTGCGGGACTTCAGTCCCGCCGTGAAGCTGAAGCTTCTCATCTCATTGTTAGGCGAGGCTAAAGCCTCGCGCTACATGTTCTCACCCTGGGGGAGGTGATGGAAAAGGTTAAAATTTTCTTGTGCCAAGGGTGCGAAATCTCCCAAAAGATTGACCTTGAGAAGTTAAAGAAACACTTTAACTCTCTCGCACAAGTTCAATCAGTAGAGATACTTGCCCAACTAGGCGACGGTGCAGCCCGTGAGCATCTCAATGGTGTCGAAGGAGCCCTCCTCTTCGGTGCGTGCGACGAACGTACACATGGTTCGATCTTTGCTGACCTTGCCGGAACCAACCCTCACCAGCTGGTCAATCTTCGCGAGCGTTGTGCCTGGGTGCACGACGCGGACACGGGGGCTACCGAGAAGGCAATTCGGCTTCTTTCCATGGGACTTGCCGAACTCACCACCCGTAGCACCAAAAAACACCTTACCGAGTGGGATTTAGACCTGCTCCACCGGGTATTGGTCATCGGTGCCGGTCCTGCCGGGCTGGCGTGTTCGCGTGCTTTAGCTGAGCAAGGTATAGACGTTGTTCTTATTGAAAAATCCAATCGCTTAGGCGGAACCCTGCGCAGAACCCGCACGGTCTGGCCCTCGGGCGGGGACCCGGAAGCGCTTTTGCATCGACTTTACGATAGGTTACAGGACAAACTTCACGTAACGGTTTATCAGAAAACAGAGCTTGTAAACCTTGAAGAATCGCTGCACGGCTACGAAGTAAAGCTTTCCAATGATGCCGAAGAGGAGGTGGGAGCGATTGTTGTTGCCACCGGCGTGCGTGAGGTCGGAGGCAATCTTTTCGAGTTCGAGTACCGCTGGCGGGATAGGGGAGAGTTCCGCGGTCCGCTGGCGTTTGAGGTCAAGGAAGGGGTACATCCGTTCCTTCTGGAAACCGCTTTTTGGGATGCGGTGATGCTGCGGCACGAAAAGCCGGAGGAGCGTATCGCTTTCTTTGTACCTGAATCTGTGGTTCTTCCCGAAGGGTTCAAGGAGGGTGCGGAAAAACATAACATCGAAATCATCAGAGGGAGTATCCCAGGTGGTGTTACGGGTGTTATGTCCTTGCGACCGGAGCGCAAGCTCCGAGTAATAGTGAAAATGCCCCGTAGGGGTACGGGTGTTACGGGTTGGAAGGGTGCGCACGTGAAGCTGGGAAAACTGGTGGGCAGCCTTCCTGAGAATCTCGCACAAGCCCTCAGGATTCCACAGGATACGAACGGCTACCTTGCCCAGCGCCGCTACCGGATCCGACCCCGGGACGTGGTGCATCCTGGTATCTTCGTTGTGGGCGGCGCGCACACGCCTATGCCCATGGAGGAAACCATAAACCACGCGTTCGTTGTGGCCGCCCGTATCAAGGCGTTATTCGATGCGAAACCCAAGCGACTGCCTGGTGCACAAATCGATGAAGAAGTCTGCATCGGATGCGGCTACTGTGCCGCAGTATGTCCTTATGGAGCGCCTATCCTGGAACGGACCGATACCGGTCATAAAGCTCGTATGTCGCCAAGATTCTGCACCTTATGTGGCCTGTGCATCGCCGGATGCCCGGTGTTCGCCATATCTGACCCTATCAAGTCCAGAGATACTATTAAAGCTCAGATACGAGCTTGGGGTGAGACATCATGAAGCCCGTAACACACACCACTCGTCTTCAATCGGAAGATCGTGTAGAATCTGTGCACACTCCAAAGATCCTCGGCTTCACCTGCGACTGGGCCGGGTTTGCGCTTGATTACGCCGGTATGCAGCGTATGTCCTACCCTGCCGACATCGCCTTTATCAATTTGCGCTGCTCTGCCAGGTTCGACCTTGCAGATGGGGTCGAAGCTCTATCAAAGGGTGCCGATGGCCTGTTCTTCGCCCTGTGTCCTCTGGGTGACTGCCACTACGAGCCAGGCAACCATCATGTCCTGGCCCGTATCAACCATCTTGCCGATTTATTGGAGATCGCTGGTCTGCGCCGTGACCGCGTCGCCTTCTATCATGCCGATACAACCTACGCGTTCGGGCTTGCCCAAGCTATCAACGGGTTTGAGGAAAAGTTAAAGGAATTTGGAACATTATCGTCTCAAGCGCTTGGCAGGCCGGAGCTTGTGTTACGGGTTGCCGCAATGAAACGTGTATGCACGTCTGAGCCAGTGCGCTGGCTCTTATCCAAGGAGCTGGAGCTTGTGCGCAAGGGCAACGTGTTTGATGAGAAACTCGATCCGCAAGACTACGATACAATGATTAAGCATATACTTCGAGAGGAGTACGAGAAGGGGCTGATTCTGGAAAATCTTAAAGAGCCTTGTTCCGCAGTTGACGTTGCTGAGGCGACAGGAATCCCAGCCCACCGGGTGTTCGAGTTGATCGTTGAGCTTGAGCGCGAGACCAGGGCACGTCTCGATAAGATAAGAAAAGAGCGTCCCTTGTACGTGGAGGTAGTAGATGGGTAGGAGGTTGTCCGAAATGTCGAATAAACCGCAGATTAGCGCAGATTTCCGTAGACTAACTACGAAAGTAGGCGAAACACCTGCGACAGCGAGGAAGGCAGGGGCTACTTAGCCCACGCCGAAAGGATGTTGTATGCCTACAACCATCTTCGTGCCCACGGAGGAATCAAGCGCTTGACACCTTACCAGAAATTGTGTATACTGAGACAAGCTAAGCTAGAAGAAGGCCAACATGAGACGCAGTTGGCTGCATAGTACAGGTAAGGTAAAAAACAGAGCAGGCGAGAAAATAATATTCGTCTCGTTATTTGAAAAGAAATCCGGTCATTGCGAGCGACTGAAGGGAGCGCGGCACCGAAGGGCGACGTTAAAGGAGCAATCTTATCTTAACAACAGAGCTATGAGATTGCTTCGTCGTGAACGCCCGTTGGGCGTTACTCCTCGCAATGACAGAAACATAGATACTCGATTTACTCATGGTTAAAGTTAATGCTAAAAAACCGATCAAGGGTTCGGCTTTAGTGATCGGCGGCGGAATCGCCGGTATCCAGGCCGCGCTCGACCTGGCAGACGGCGGCATAAAGGCCTATCTTGTGGATTCAAAACCCACCATCGGCGGGGTCATGGCCCAGCTTGACAAGACCTTTCCCACCAACGACTGCTCCATGTGCATCCTCTCACCAAAGCTGGTGGACACCGGTCGTCATCTCAACATCAACATCATCACCAACACCGAACTGGTCGCCCTTGACGGCAAAGCCGGGAATTTCATAGCCAAGCTGCGCAAGCACGCGCGTTACATCGATATCGAAGCCTGCACCGCCTGTAATCTTTGCGCTGTGCACTGTCCGGTATCTGCCATAGACTCCTACAACGAGGGACTCTCCGAGCGCCGCGCCGCCTATATCAGCTATCCACAGGCCGTGCCACTGGCGTATGCCATAGATCGCGATAAGTGCATAGGCTGCGGGCTTTGTGCCAATATCTGTCCGCCCGACGCGGTGCGGTATAATGATAAAGATAATGAGACCGAGATCGAAGTCGGCGCGGTCCTTCTTGCTCCCGGATTCGATGAGTTCGATGCCAAACGGTTAAGCGAATACGGCTACGGACGCTACCCGAACGTTCTTACAAGCATCGAGTTTGAACGATTTATGTCCTCATCCGGACCTACTGCCGGGCATATCCTGCGTCCTTCGGACGGAAAGGAGGTCGGAAAAGTCGCCTGGATCCAGTGCATCGGCAGTCGTGATCGGCACATAAACCGCCCTTACTGCTCGTCTGTCTGCTGCATGTACGCCACCAAGGAGGCGATCATCGCCGCAGAGCACGCGCCACAGATGCAGAAAATCATCTTCTACATGGATATCCGTGCCTACGGCAAGGATTTTGACAAGTATATTGACAGGGCCCAGGAGCAGTTTGGCGTCCGCTACGTGCGGGGCAGGGTGGCGAAAGTTGTAGAAGATCCTGTAACCAAAGAAGTCTCTTTAACTTACGAGACCGATGACGGTAAGCTTGCTACCGAAACCTTTGATATGGTGGTGCTCTCCGTGGGGTTAGAACCCCCGAAGTCATCTCCGGAACTGGCTGAAGCACTCGGCATCGAGTTGGACGAGTATGGGTTCGTTAAAACCTCCACCTTTGCGCCCATGCTCACTACCCGCTACGGCGTATTCGTGGCAGGTGCGGCTTCGGCACCCAAGGATATCCCGGAGAGCGTGGCTCAGGCATCGGGTGCTGTTGGTATGGTGCAGGGGCTTTTAGGAGAAGCGCGCAACACCGAGGTCAAGGCCAAGGACCTGCCCCTTGAGCGCGACGTCTTCACCGAGCCGCCACGCATCGGTGTGTTTGTCTGCCACTGCGGCATCAACATTGGCTTGGTGGTCAACGTGCCTGAGGTTGTAGAATACGCAAAGACCCTGCCCAACGTGGCTTTCGCCACCGAGAACCTCTACACCTGCTCCTCGGACACCCAGGAGAAGATCAAAGAAATTATCAATAACTTCCGTCTAAACCGCGTGGTTGTCTCTGCTTGTACACCGCGCACGCATGAGCCGTTGTTTCAGTCCACCATCCGCGAGGCCGGACTGAACAAGTATCTGTTTGAGATGGCCAACATCCGCGACCAGGACTCCTGGGTGCACATGTACGAACCGGAGAAAGCTACAGCCAAGGCCAAGGACCTGGTGCGCATGGCGGTTGCCAAGGCAGCGAGACTTAAGGCGTTACCCAATATCGAGCTTCCCGTTACCAAGCGCGCGCTGGTGATCGGCGGGGGAGTGGCTGGGATGAGCGCGGCAAAAACCATCTCACAGGCAGGATTTGAGACGGTCTTGATCGAAAAATCCGCAGAACTGGGCGGTAACCTGACTCATTTGACCAAGACCCTTTGGGGTGAAGACGCGCAGGTTTTCCTTGCCGAACTTATTGCACAAGTCGAGGAAGATACCAATATCACGGTGCACAAGAACGCCGAAGTTCAGTCTGTAGAAGGATTTGTAGGGAGCTTCAAAACGACCCTGTCCAACGGTGAAGTGATCGAGCACGGCGCGACCATCATCGCCACCGGAGCGGTTGAATACCAACCCAAACCTGATGAATATTTGTCTGGCGATCCGCTGATCGTCACCCAGCGGGAGTTGGAGGAATCCCTGCACAAAGGTAACTTCAACGCCAAAACCGTCGTTATGATCCAGTGCGTTGGCTCGCGCAATGACGAGCATCCTTACTGCTCTCGTGTGTGCTGCACCGAGGCTATCAAGAACGCCTTGACTATAAAAGAGCGCTCGCCTGATACCGAGGTCGTCATAATGTTCCGTGACCTGCGAACCTACGGACTTAAAGAGCTTGCGTATGAGAAGGCGAGGCAGAGGGGCGTGTTGTTCATGAGATTTGACCAGAGAAAAGAACCCCAAATAGTGGACAAAAATGGGACAATAACTGTACGAATAATGGACGAACTCATAGGCAAAGAGGTCGAATTCTCGCCTGATCTTATCGCTCTCTCCACCGGGATCGTGGCTGAGAAGGAGGCAAATAAAATCCTGGCCCAGCTTTACAAGGTGCCTCTTAACGAGGATGGATTCTTTCTGGAGGCGCACATGAAGCTTCGCCCGGTTGATTTCGCCACCGACGGCGTCTACCTTTGTGGTCTGGCTCACGCGCCCAAGTTCATCGATGAGGCGATCGCGCAGGCTGCGGCAACTGCCGCCCGTGCGTTACTTATCCTCAATAAGGACAAGATCGAGGCCGAGGGCAAGATTGCCCTGACCAACGAGCGTACCTGTATCGGGTGCGGTTACTGCGTGGAGGTCTGTCCGTACGGAGCAATTGCGCTTGAAGAGAAGCGTGTTCTCGGTATTGAAAAGAAGGTCGCTTCTGTAAACGCCGCACTGTGCAAGGGTTGCGGAGGATGCGCCGCCTCCTGCCGGTCAAACTCCATTGACCTTGCCGGGTTCACCAATCAGGACCTTGTATCGGCGTTCGAGCAGCTGATGTGGGAAGAGGACGATATAATCGGGTGCTGTGGAGTATAGGATATTTGAGATGGTAAGATTTTTCATTCCACCCCCTCTTACCTCTCCTTACGGAGAGGCATTCTCCCCCATCAAGGGGGAGATATTGGGGCGGTTGGCTTTTAGTCCGGTGACCAAAAGCTTCCTTAAATCTACCCCTCCCTCGACGGGACAGCGTGCCCCTTGAGTGCTTTATGCGCTCATAGGGTAGGGGGGCAAGGGGGAGGGTGAAAATGGATCGTTAGTGAAAGTGAGTTTGTGATGGATAAAGAACCTCGCATCTTAATGCTTTGTGTAATGCTCCTGCTTATCTCAGGATGCAAATCGGATAGACCTGGTACGCTGAAGTGGAAGTACAAAACTAATGGCTCGATTGTATCATCACCTGCAATTGGACATGACGGCACAGTGTACATCACTTCGGGTGATAGTTGTTTGTATGCTTTTAGTTCGAAAGGGAAACTCAAGTGGAGGTTTAAGACTGAGGGGAAAATATTCGCTTCACCTTCCATAGGGGCTGATGGAACGGTATACATCTCACCATGGGATCCTTATACATATGCGGTTACACCTGAGGGCAAGCTGAAATGGAAATGTAAGACCTACTATTCTAGTTCATCGCCTGTGATCGGTCAGGACGGAACTGTATATGTTGCGGCTCACAGTAGTCATCTCTATGCAATCACACCTGAAGGGGAGCTGAAGTGGGAATCTTCACAGATTAAAGGCTTGACGATAATGTTTCCTCCAGCGATAGGGTTAGATGGCACGCTATATGTCAGTGTGGATAATATAATTTATGCGGTCGATACGCTGGGTAATCTTAAGTGGAGCTTTGAAGTTCCTGGTTTGTGGGTACGTACTATCTCCCCTCTGGCTATAGATAAGCAGGGTAAGGTTTGCTTTTGTACAAATTCGGGAGGTTTTTACATTCTTACGCCTGAGGGAGAATATAACTACTGTCTTGACTTGCTTGTTACGTCCGAGTGGACTTCGGCAGCAATAGATTCTGATGGTGCAGTTTACCTGGGTGGTTTCTTTCTACACGTTTTGAACCCAGATTACTCTAGAAAAGGTATATATAACGATTATATAGGTATTGAATCTGTCCCCGCCATAGGTTCAAATGGTATCATATACTTTGGTGCGACGGACTATAAGGGTAGGAAAGTAGGCAACATGCGGCAGGTGAACTATCTTTACGCGGTTACCCCCGAAGGTGAACGCAAGTGGAGATATAAAACCGGCGGCGAGATAAAATCTTCGCCAGCTATCGATCTGGATGGAACCGTATACGTTGGATCGTTGGACAGTTGTGTTTATGCAATTCGAAGCGACTCCAAGGGTCTTGCTGACAGCCCCTGGCCAAAGTTTCAGCACGATAACCAGAATACCGGAAGGGTAGGCGGAGGAAACTAAATGGAAAGAAGACGATATCGTGCGATGCTGCGGTATCTAGGGACTTAGGATGGTAAGATTATTGTTTCACCCCCTCTTTTATTCTCCCCGGTCAAGGGAGAGATATTGGGGAGGTTGGCTTTTAGTTCAAGGACTAAAGGCTTCCTTAGGTTTACCCCTCCCTCGACGGGACAGCGTGCCCCTTTAGTGCTTTATGCGCTCATAGGATAGGGGGTAAGGGGGAGGGTGAAGAGCTACACTTCGGAAAGGAGAGTCGATAATGGATAAAGAATCTCATATCTTAGTGTTTTGTGCAATGCTTTTGCTTATCTCAGGGTGCAAAACCGAGGAGCCTGATACGCTCAAGTGGAAGTACAAGACTGACGGTTCGATATTGTCATCCCCGGCAATCGGACATAACGGCACAGTGTACATCACTTCGGGTGATAGTTGTTTGTATGCTTTTAGTTCGAAAGGGAAACTCAAGTGGAGGTTTAAGACTGAGGGGAAAATATTCGCTACACCTTCCATAGGAGCTGATGGTACGATATACATCTCATCATGGGATGCTTATACTTATGCTATTACTCCTGATGGCGAACTGAAATGGGAATATGAGACCCAGTCCGTATCATCGCCTGCGATTGCTAATGATAGAACACTATTAGTTGCGAATATCCATGCTCATCTTTTTGCTATCACGCCAGAAGGAAAGCTGAAGTGGAAATCTTCCCTGGATACTAGTTTGAATATTTTCCCTCCTGTTATAGCGGCAGGTGGTGCGGTGTATTCGGGGGGATCTAATAAAGTATACGCCCATGATTCTCTGGGTAATCTTAAGTGGAGTTTTGAGGTTCCTGATACGTGCCCTACTACCACTGCTCCCTTGGCGATAGAAAGTGATGGCAATATTTGCTTTTGTACGAATGGGGGTGGTTTTTACGTTCTTACGCCTCAAGGAAAGCTTAAAGCCCGGCTTGGTCCTCAACATGTTCTTACGAACGAGTTGGCGTCTCCTGTGATAGGTTCGGATGGAACAATATATGTGAATTCTGATGGCTGCCTCTGGGCGATTAATCCAACGGGAGATTTGAAATGGCGATATAGAATCGATAGCACTTTAAGAGTTTTTTCTCCTGCATCTCCTGCAGTAGGTTCAGATGGTACAATTTATATCGGAACTAAGGATCGAGGGTTAATTGCATTAAATGCCGATGGTTCTCTGAGATGGGAAGCAGATATTGACAGTGAAATTTTCAGTTCGCCTGCTATTAGTGATGATGGTTTTATTTATGTAGGTTCTAAAGATGGCTACCTTTATGCCATCCACTCCGACTCCAAAGGACTGGCAGATTCGCCGTGGCCCAAGTATCAACACGATAATC
Organism: candidate division TA06 bacterium B3_TA06; assembly: GCA_005223075.1. Lineage (NCBI taxonomy): Bacteria > candidate division TA06 bacterium B3_TA06. Next base: position 44,258 of record NJBO01000005.1, read on the forward strand.
AGAACACGGGTCGGGCAGGCGGAGGAATATGATTATGCGTGGACGACACCATCAGTTGCTGAAAGGTAAGTTGAGGATTCCTGGCATCTTGCTTCTCAGTGCAGTATTATTGGTCTCCACTCAATGCAAATCGGATAGACCTAGTACGCTCAAGTGGAAGTACAAGACTGGCGGTCCGATAAGGTATTCCCCGGCAATCGGACATGACGGTACGGTATACGTCACCTCAATGGACAGTTGTCTGTATGCTTTTAGTCCTGAAGGGAACCTCAAGTGGAGTTTTAAGACTGACGGGCAAATAGCCGCTTCACCTTCCATAGGGGCTGATGGTACAGTATACATCAACCCATGGGATCCTTATACATATGCGATTACACCTGAAGGCAAGCTGAAATGGAAATATGAGACCAACTACTCCAGTTCATCTCCTGTAATAGGTCAGGACGGTACGGTTTTCGTTTCTAGTAATAGGTGCTCATCTCTATGCAATCACACCTAGAGGGGAGCTGAAGTGGGAATCATCACAACTTAAAGGCTTGATGACAATGTTTCCTCCAGCGATAGGGTTAGATGGCACGTTATATGTCAGTGTGGGTAATATAATTTATGCGGTCGATACACTGGGTAATCTTAAGTGGAGCTTTGAAGTTCCCGGTACGTGGCTCACTTCCACCATTTCTTCTATGGCGACAGATGGTGAAGGCAATATATGTTTTTGTACAGACGGGGGTAGTTTTTGTGTCATTACTCCCCTAGGGGAGCTTAAAATAAGGCTTGACATTTTACAATATGTTGTTTGGACATCGGAGTGGACTTCGCCAGCAATAGATACTGACGGTACAATATATTTAGGAGGGAACCATTTCAGCGTTCTGAACTCGGACTACACAGAAAAATGGAGACTTAACGAAGAAATTGGTTACGGTAGTGTCAAATCCACCCCAATCATAGGCTCTGATGGAACCATATACTTCGGTGTGAACGACTGGGTGGGTAGGAAATTAAGTAACATGCAGCTGGTAGGTTACCTTTACGCTTTTACGCCTGAAGGCAAACGCAAGTGGAGATATAGGGTCGGCGGCGAGATAAAATCTTCGCCAGCGATAGGATCAGATGGAACCGTATACGTTGGGTCACTGGATAGCTGTTTTTACGCGGTTCACAGCGATTCCAAAGGTCTAGCCTCCTCGCCCTGGCCCAAGTTCCAGCATGACAACCAGAACACAGGAAGGGCTGGCGGAGGAAACTAAATGGAAAGAAGACGATATCGTGAGATGTTGCGGGATATAGGGAATTAAGATGAGTGTAGGTTCCAAGTTTTCGATTTCACCCTCCCCCTTACCAGCCTTGGGCTGTCCCATCAAGGGAGGGGACAAGAAAGGGTATGCCTTGCTTCTTGCGAAAAGTAATTACTTCCACAATACCTCCCCCTTGATGGGGGAGGATAAAGGAGGGGGTGAGAACCAGACGAAAGCGAGTTTCAATGGATAAAGCCCCAAGAATCTTAGCGTTCTTGTGTAACTGGTGCTCCTATGCCGGAGCTGACCTGGCAGGGACGTCGCGTATTCAGTATCCCACCACACTGCGCGTGTTACGCGTTCCGTGTTCGGCCAGGGTGAATCCCCAGTTTATCCTTAAAGCGCTTCAGGAAGGCGCTGACGGGGTGCTGGTCTCAGGATGCCATCCAGGCGACTGCCACTATCTTGAGGGTAACTACTACGCCCGCCGCAAGTTCGCAACGATGCTCGACTTACTCGAATACGTGGGTCTGGAGAAAGGCCGGGTTCGCTTCTCCTGGGTCTCTGCCGCCGAGGGCGGAAAGTTCGCAGAGGTGGTCAAAGAGGTGACCAACGGAGTCAAGGCAGTTAAGGATACAACCCAGTTCCTCAAGAAGAGGGAGTGGCCGAATGAGTAATCTCACTGATAAGATACGCGAGGAAGTTGGTAGGGGCACGGCATGCCGTGCCCCTACTTTGGGACTGGCCGAATGAATACGGGGCTTTCAAATATAACTAAAGGCAAGATAGGCGAATTAGAAGTAATTAAGACCTTGCTTTCGTGGGGACTTGAGGTTTACATTGCAGCGGTAGATGAAAAACATACCGATATTCTTATTCGACGCGAAACCATGAGGAGACCCTACCTGCGTATTCAAGTCAAAACAAGATTTTCTGATGGTGAATTTCAGTTAGATAAGTACCCTAATAAAGAGGACTTTTGGTTTGTCTTTGTTCTTGTGGATAATGACGAGGTAATCAACCATTGGATCATTCCCGCAACGAAGCTAAACAGTAAAGAGTGTAAAGAATATCTAAAGAGTAACGGCAAGGCAATAAGATTAGCAGGGAAGGAAAAGAAAAACTGGTATTTTAATCTGCAGGGAACGAAATACTTCGGATTGGAGTCTTTGAAAGAGTGGAGTCAAGGAAAGAATGTCAAATTTGACTGAAGCAATCCGGGAACAAGCCCGTAAGATACTTGCTGACAAGAAGATAGATCTGGTCATCGGCTACGCAGAGGGCGATAACCCCATGCGCACCCAGCTGGTGTTCATCGACAAGGTCGAGGATATCGATAAACTCGTCTGGCCGTCGTTCGGTCTCATAAATCTCGCCAACTATCTCCTCAGATATAAAAATACCCCGCACAAGATAGGCATAGTGGCCAAGGGGTGCGACTCCCGTTCCATCGTGGCCTTACTCAAGGAAAATCAAATAGATAGGGACCGGCTCTACATCATCGGGGTTAACTGCCCGGGGATGCTGTCGCGGCAGGTGGCAAGGGAAAAGGTGGGGGAGATCATTACCGCTGAAGATAAAGGGGACGGCAACTGGAAATTAACCACAGTCGAGGGAACCAAAGAAATCTCCTGTTTTGACCTAATGCCCTCTAACTGCGTGGCTTGCAGGCATCACGCCCCGGTTATCTCCGACGTAATCGTGGGTGATCCTGTCACCGAACCCGAAGGCGACGGCTATGACGACATCCGCGAGTTCGAGCAAAAGTCTCCAGCGGAACGCCATGAATGCCTCAAGCAGGAAATGGCCAACTGCATCCGGTGCTACGCGTGCCGACAGGCGTGTCCCACCTGTAACTGTGACGAGTGCTTTGTAGACGTCACCCAGCCCAAGTGGGTGGACAAGGGGGTGGAGCCTACAGATGTCGCAATATGGCAGCTTATACGAACCTATCACCAGGCCGGGCGGTGCGTGGACTGCGGTGCGTGCGAGGAGGCGTGTCCGGCGGGTGTGAAATTGTTATGGCTGACCCGGAAGATGAACCTGGTGGTGCGCGAGCGGTTCGGATTCGAAGCAGGCGTTGACCCCGAGGCACTGCCGCCACTGGCTACATACAAGAAGGAAGACCCCCAGGAGTTCATCTTATGATTAAGATCAATGACCTTAGGACCTTATTTGAACATCTCAAGCGCGAGAGTCAAATTGTTGGACTAAAGAAAGATGGTAGTCGTTATTTCTATCAGGTCATTGATCTTTACGACGATTGGGAATCGTCGGTCTTGCTAGGCAACTTCTCGCCCAAAGAGGTCTTCTTTCCGCAAGACGAGGTGCTGTTTTACTTCAAGGCCCAGAAGACGATTCTTCCCAAGGATGAGGTCAAACCCAACGTTCTGTGGGGTGTGCGTCCCTGCGACATTGCCGGAATCGGTGAACTGGAGCGGATGTTCAACCAGGAGGGGGAGGAGGGCTATAAGGATCCTTACTTCATCCAGCGGTTTGACAAGACCCTCATCGTGGGCCTGGCCTGCACCGAGCCCTGGCCTTCATGCTTCTGCACCTCGGTGGAGGGTTCTCCTTACAAGTCCGAGGGCGCGGACATCTTCATCTATCCTACGGAGGATGGGTATCTTATAGAGACGCCATCGAAGAAGGGGGAGGCAGCTATCGAAGGTCTGGACGTTGAGGAAGTCGGGGATGTCTCCCAGTTGGAGGTCGACCGCCGTCGAGCGGAGTCAAAAATCAAGAAGTATGAGTTTGGGAGTGTTACGGGGGGCATTGCCGACAAGCTCAAACAGATGATCGACAGTTCCTTCTGGGACTCGATCCACTCGGCGTGCATCGGGTGCGGGACGTGCGCGTTCGTGTGCCCTTCCTGCCACTGCTTTGACGTAAGCGATGCGTCCAGGGGTGCGCGGGGGCTTCGTTCCCGTCAGTGGGACTCGTGTCTCTACGAGGGCTACACCCTGGAGACCTCGGGTCACAACCCCAGGCCGTCGGGCTCGCAGCGCTGGCGCCAGCGCCTCAATCACAAGTTCAACTACTTCGTTGAAGTCTTTGGTATGTATCAGTGCCTCGGCTGCGGTCGCTGCGGAAGAGCGTGCCCGGTGAATATAAATATCGCTGAGATTGCCGCAAAAGCAATTTCCTGGGAATAGCCTTAGTAAGGACCGATCCACCACAATATGTCATTGCGAGCAAGTCGAAGACTTGCGTGGCAATCTCATAGCAGAAAGATCGTAGGGGCGTACCTTCAGGTGCGCCCGTGCCGGTATTTAAGTAATCGGGCCGACCTGAAGGTCGGCCCCTACATTTGATCCCCCTATAGTTCCCCCTTAATAAGGGGGACTATTCCAAGTTATACCTGTCAAAGCCTGAGCCCGTGCGGATGCTCAGGGCGGCTATGTCGTCCTTGTAGGCTTCGTAAAGGTTCGCCAGTTCCGTAGTGTCCCCATCGTAGGTGAAAAGCACGGCGGCGTCAAGATACCCAGGGTCGCCGGTTATTCGCGCGCCTGTTACCTTCCCTTGTGAATCCACAGAGAAGATAGAGTAGAAGCCCGGTTCAAGAGCGGTCCCGGCTGCGCCCAGGGCTGTGAGGGCTTCCTTGAGCGAATCGCTGTACGGTGCCTGGGAAGAATCGTACGCCATCTCCAGCAGCAGCATGTTCTCGAAAAGCCGGTGCAGTGTGTCTGTCCCGTAATACAGAGCCACCTCCTCGCCTTCCCCTTCCACCAGGTAGATGCTGTCTTTTACTGCAAGCACGAAGGCGTCTTGTTCTTCATCCTTGCCTTCGAAAAGAAGGGTGTAGTTTCCGTTCTCCAGGGCTCCTATATCTTCGGGAAGGATGTTGGAGTGCGAACCCGAGACCTCGTCTCCCTCGTTGTTTCCCTTCAGGAGAATCCAGATCGTATCGCCGCGAAGCTCCCATTGATGATCCACGCCGTCTGTATCAGGGGTTTCATCGAAGAACTCCAAGGAGATAATAAGCGAGACAGGAGACCCCGGGGTTTCGTACAAACGATAGGTGAAGGGGTATTCGATTATGTTGACGCCCTCGAATAGATCGCAACCTGAGATTGCAAGCAAAAGGATCACAAGGCTCACCATCAACCCTCTCTTTACTACTAAGCGTTTCATGTCTACCTCCAATTCTCTTACCTAAAGATAACCAGATGAGGTGTTTTGTCAAGATGTTTTTTTGGCTTCGCAAAAAGACCGCAGGCCCTCACCCCATCCCTCTCCCAGAGGGAGGGGGAGTTGTTTATCTTGACTTGAAGCCTGCCTTGACTATCATCCGAGTATGTCTTCACTTCCTGATAGGGAAAATCGTATCCGGAAATTGAAGGAGCTGCGTTCCAAAGCCATAGAGCCTTATCCCTACAAGTTCGATCGCACGCATACCGTAGCCGAGGCTTTGGGCGAGTTTGATAAGCTTGCGGAAGCAGAAGAGCAGGTCAAGGTCGCAGGAAGGCTTTTCACCCGCCGGGACTTCGGCAAGACCTGCTTCTTTGACCTGCACGACTCCTCGGGCAAGATTCAGCTCTACATCCGCAAGGACGAAGCCCTCCTCGCCGCCCTCCTCCCAGCCCTCCTCCCGTTGATTGACCTTGGTGACTTTGTGGGGGTCAGTGGGGTCCTCTTCCGCACCAAGACCGGCGAGCCGACCGTAAACGTCAAGGAGTTCACCATACTCTCAAAGTCGCTTGCCGCTTTGCCTGAGAAGTTCCATGGGCTTCAGGATACCGAGCAGCGACTACGTAAGCGTCATCTTGACCTGCTTGTAAATCAGGAGACGCGCGAGGTCTTCAGGCTCCGCACCAGGCTGATTGCACTTACCCGCCGATTCTTTGATGAGCGCGGGTTCCTTGAGGTGGAGACCCCGATGCTTCAACCTTTATACGGCGGGGCTGCGGCCGAGCCGTTCTGCACCCACTACCGCGTGCTTGACCGCGACTACTACCTGCGGATCGCAACCGAGCTTTATCTCAAGCGGCTCATCGTGGGCGGGTTCGAGAAGGTGTATGAGGTCGGCAAGGACTTCCGCAACGAGGGGCTGGACCGGGTGCACAACCCTGAGTTCACCATGCTTGAGGCTTACCAGGCTTACGTGGATTACAACGAGATGATGAAGCTTACCGAGGAGCTGTTCAGACTCCTCGCCGAAGAGTTGACCGGTTCAACGACCGTTACCTGGATGGGTAAGAGATTTGATTTTGGCAAGGAATGGGAAAGGGTGGAGTTCGTGCCAGCGTTGCAGGAGAATATCGGCACCGATCCCCTGACTTTATCCCAGAAGGAGCTGCGCAAGATATGTAAGAAGAAGGGGGTTGAGGTTACGGATCAGACCCCTTACGGCAAGATGTTAGACAAGCTTTTTACCGAGTTGATTCAGGATCACATCCACGGCCCGGCGTTCGTTGCCGATCATCCCAGGCTTATCTCGCCTCTTGCCAAGGTGCATCGTAACGATCCTCGATTGGTCGAGCGCTTCGAGCCGGTCATCAATGGAGTGGAGTTCGGCAACGCGTTTTCAGAGCTTAATGATCCTTTAGAGCAGCGCAAGCGGTTCGAAGAGCAGGTGGCTCGGCATGAGGAGTTTTCGGTGATAGACGAGGATTTTATCCAGACCCTTGAGCAGGGCATGCCGCCTACCGGCGGACTGGGACTGGGTATAGACCGCATGGTAATGCTATTTACGGATTCTTCAACCATCCGCGACGTAATCATCTTTCCGCAGCTTAGAGAAGAGGGAAAGTGAACGTTAATCTCTTTGTTGCTCGTCGTTATCTGCGCCAGCGGCGCAGGGGCGAGGGTTTCTACAACCTGATCTCCACCATCGCCATAGCCGGTGTGTTCGTCGGCGTTGCCGCCCTGATAATCGCGTTGTCTGTTTTGAACGGTTTCAACGGCGAGCTCAAGGACCGTATCGTTGGGGTAGCTCCTCACATAACTATTCAAAAGTTTTACTCAAATCCCATTACACCTGAGGAGTACGAGCGGGTTGCAGCCAAGCTTTCTGAAATGCGTGAGGTTGTTGGATTTGGCCCGGCGCTTATGCGCAAGACCCTGATTCAGTCAAAATACGGCGCTGAGGGTGTGCTTGTGCGCGGGGTTGATCCTGAGCTCCTGGCGCGAACCTCAAGCATCACCGATCCGCGCTATCCATTGGAAGGGGAATGGTCGTTCGAGGGTCGCGGGGTGGTTATAGGTCGTCAGCTTGCAGATAACCTCCGCGTGAAGGTGGGTGATACTGTCCTGATCGCCTCACCCGAGGATGTTATCATGACGCCGGTAGGGCCTATCCCTATAGTTAAACACCACGTGGTTCGCGGTATCTTTGATGCGGGTTTCTATGACTACAACATGGTGATGGTTTTTATTGACATCCGCAACGCCCAGCAGCTGTTCGGCTACGGCGATCGCATCACCAACGTAGAGGTGAAGCTTACAGATCCCCTGCGCTCTACCAAGGTGTCTCAGAAGATACGTGACGAACTGGGCTATCCGTTCGTACCCATCGACTGGCTTATGGAGAACAAGAACCTCTTTTCCGCCTTGAAGATGCAGAAGGTGGTCGTTTTTATAGTGCTTGCGTTGATTATCCTGGTTGCGGCGTTCAACATAATCGGCACTTTGATCATGACCGTGATGCGCAAGACCCGTGAGATAGGGATCTTGAGGGCGATTGGCATGAAGTCAAAAGACGTTATGCGCGTCTTTACCTTCTTTGGTCTCCTGATAGGGGTGGTTGGCACCGTCTCAGGCACGGTTTTCGGGGTTGGGGTCTCCTGGATCATTGACCGATTCAAGATCATTCGCTTGCCTGCAGAGGTCTGGTTTATTGATACGGTGCCTGTTAAGGTTCAACCGTTGGATGTAATCCTGATAGCCGTGGCAGCCGTCATTATAACCTTCCTTGCCACGCTCTATCCTGCCCGCAGAGCGTCAAGGCTCGATCCTGTGGAGGCGATTCGTTATGAGTAGGGAGAAAGGGATCCTTCTTAGGGCTGAGAGGCTTAAGAGGGTTTACGTTAATGGCGACGATAGGGTAGAAGCCCTTCGATCTGCGTCTTTGAACCTGCATAAGGGCGAGGCTGTCTCGATATTCGGCCCCTCAGGTTCAGGCAAGAGCACGTTCCTTCATCTTCTGGGTGCTTTTGACAGGCCTACCTCAGGCAAGGTTTTCTTCGACGGTAAAGACGTGTTCGAGATGGACGATTCCGAGCTTGCCGAGTTCCGCAACCGTGAGATCGGATTCGTTTTTCAGTTCCATCATCTGTTGCCCGAATTCTCTGCCCTTGAGAACGTTGCCTTACCCCTGCTTATAGCAAAAATTCCCAGAACTGAGGCATTTGAGCGCGCCAATGCGGTCCTTGTTGAGGTAGGTCTGGCTGATCGCACCGATTTCCTGCCTGTCAAGCTCTCAGGGGGCGAGAAGCAGCGCGTTGCCGTTGCAAGGGCGTTGGTGCATAATCCACGTCTTGTGCTGGCAGATGAACCAACCGGTAATCTGGATCTGGAGACCGAACGAGAGGTCATGGAGATGTTTACTCGCCTCAACGATAAGCTCAATGTGACGTTTGTCATCGTCTCGCATAATCCTATAATAAAGAAGTTCACCGACAAAAGATATAACCTTATAGATGGGAAGATGTAATGCTCTGTGAAGAATGTCAAGAGAACGAAGCCGAGGTTTTGATTACCGAGGTTGACGCAAGCGGCAATCTTGCCGAAAGGCATCTGTGCAAGGCTTGTGCGTTAAAGAAGGGGTATCTTTTAGAGAAGCATAAGCCGCTTTCACAGATGTTCATCGAGCTTCTCAAGGAACTTGGGGAGGGCGAGGATGAGGAGCTGCGGTGTTCTGCGTGTGGGATGAGCTGGGCAGAGTTCCGCCGCCTTGGTAGATTCGGGTGTGAGAGATGTTACCAGGAGTTTGGGAATCATGTGGAGAGGCTCGTTTCCCGCATCCAGGGAACCACCCAGCATACCGGTCGCGAGGCTGCAGGGGATCAGAAAACTTCTCCTGTTTTTGTCGAGATAGAAAAGAAACGCCTGAGACAGCAGCTTATCAAGGCGATCCAGCAGGAGGAATACGAAAAAGCCGCAAGGATACGAGATGACCTCAAGAAATATGAAGAGCGGACTGAAGGCCAGTAAGGTTGGAGCCTGGCTTTCAGGCAAAGGGCCCCAAGCTGACATCGTTATCAGCTCCCGGATACGCCTTGCACGCAACGTGGCCGGGGTATCCTTCCTTCCAAAAGCGTCTCCCCAGGAACAGAAGGAACTGGTTTCCAGCATAAATCGAGCGTTGGCTGAGGCGCTTATCTCTAACGGACGCGGGGTTGTCCATGTGGAGGACCTGTCGCCACTTGAAGCTCAGTTCCTTCTGGAGCGTCATCTGATCTCAGCGGATTTCCTGAAAAGCAAGGGGCCGAGAGGATTCTTTGCCACAGAAGACGAGACATTCAGTTTGATGATAAACGAGGAGGATCATCTCAGGCTTCAGGTTCTTGCATCAGGGCTTTCCCTTAAAGAGGCCTTCAAGCGCACGAGCGAGATCGAAGAACGTTTGAACTCGGCGCTGCCGTTTGCCTATAGCGAGCGCTACGGCTTTCTTACCGCTTGTCCTACCAATGTAGGCACCGGGATGCGCGCCTCGATACTCATCCACCTCCCAGGGGTGATTCTAACCAGGGAGATCGACCGTGTACTGCGCGGAGTTCTGCAGTTGGGACTTTCAGTACGAGGCACGTACGGCGAGGGCACCGAGACCAAGGGACATATCTTCCAGATCTCCAACCAGCGCACCCTGGGGCAGAGCGAGGAGGAGATCGTTGAGACCTTAATCAGGATGGCAGAGCAGCTTATCCGCTACGAGCGCGACGCACGAGAGTACCTTTCGACCAAGATGGACACCTACATCGAGGATAAGGTCATGCGCTCCTTTGGAATCCTCCGCTATGCCCGTACCCTTACCAGCGAGGAGGCACTTAACCTACTCTCTGCTCTGCGGTTGGGGCTTGGTTCCTTGAAAGGACTCGATGCAGCGAAGATCAATAAGCTTATGATACTTACCCGACCTGCGAACCTGCAGTTCTTCTTCGACGAGGAACTTTCGCCAGAGCAGCGCGACCGCAAACGTGCCGAGCTTATCCGAGAGGCCCTTAAGGATGTTGAACCTTGAGGACCTTGGCGAGGAAGGGTTCCTTGAGCGGCTTGCGACCTGGGTAAAAACCAGGAATCCTGCGGTTCGTATAAGCATTGGCGACGATGCCCTGGTGCTTAGAGACGGGACGGTTGTTACCTCGGATTCATACGAGGAGGGCGTTCACTTCTCACGGCTCTACTTCTCGCCAGAGGATATAGGCTTCAAGGCAGCCGCAGCGACGCTCTCGGACCTAGCCGCTATGGGTGCAGAACCTATCTGTTTCTTGCTGAATCTTTTTGCGCCCCCTCGCTGCGAGATAGATTTCCTTAAGCGTCTCTATAGCGGTATGGAAGAGGTTTGTGGTCGGTTGGGAGTAGAGATTGCAGGAGGGGATAGCGTTGCGTCAGATAAGCTGATCTTAAGCTGCACCGCACTGGGCAAGACCACCGATCCTCTGCTTCGCTCAGGGGCTTTAGCAGGCGACCTGCTTTATCTCTCCGGATTCCCAGGCCTGTCTCGAGTTGGGCAGCAGGCACTGCGTAGGGGAGTAGAAGGGTTTGAGGACGCAAAGCGCCGCCATCTTAGGCCCCAGCCGCGTATTGCTCTGGGGATAGCGCTTAGGGGAAAGGTCTCGGCGTGCATGGACGTATCTGACGGAATCTCGACCGATGCAGGCAGATTGGCCAAGGCAAGCAAGGTCAAGCTCGTTGTGGAGTATGAACGCCTGCCGCGCCATCCAGAACTTCTGGCTTTTGCCGAGCAGTACGGCGGTCACTGGGATTCGCTGGCACTCAACGGGGGAGAGGACTACGAATTGCTCTTTACTGCGTCCCACGACCTCCCCGATTGCATTGCAGACCTGCCCATCCACCGGATCGGACGCATAGAGGAGGGGAAGGGTGCTTTCCTTGAGATCGGTGGCGAACTGAGGCCTTTGCTTCCCAAGGGTTGGGACCACTTTAGCAAATAAGCCACGCAACTATCCCACTTTTCAGTCGCGATACCTCCAGTAATAATTTAATATAAAATATAGTAGTATCTTTATGAAGGACTTGACAAACATTCAAAATAGCGTATATTTTTGTGATATGCAACCGGTCGAGAAAACAACAAAGAAAGGAGAAGGTCATGAAAAAGATCCTCCTAATCAGCATGCTCCTTATAGTGGGAGCAGCCTTTGCGGCATCAACAATGCCTACCCAGACCAATATAGGCCCAACCAGCGCTCTCCAGGCCCTGACCATCTACTGCTGGGAAGGCACAGCTACAGCTGTCTGGGATCGCTTTGAGATCTTCTACCACAAAGAAACCGGCGAGATGTGGGGAACCTGGTACCGCGGCGAAAATGAAGGCGGCTGGATTGAAGGCTTTGGCGAGCCTGACCCGGCCGGTAAAAGCGCAAACTGGTATATTGGATCAGGCAGTTTCGGCGGAGATGACAGTGGGAAGTGGAAAGGACTCTTCAAACTGAACGATGAATGTCGAGGCGACGTCTGGAATCTCTGGATTATAGGCGAGTTTTACGGATGGTCCTGCGAATAGGCCTTTAGCTTAAAAACCTCGGTTGGTTGCATGTGTCTTTGAGAAAGAACCGGTATACGACCGGTCGAAAAAAACACAAAAGGAGAAAGACATGAAAAGGACCCTTTCAATCGCGTTGCTCCTCATGGTAGGAGCAGCCTTTGCGGCATCAACGATGCCTACCCAGATCAATATAGGCACAACCAGTGATCTCCAGAGCCTGACCATCTACTGCTGGGAAGGCACAGCCTCGGTTCTATGGGATCGCTTCGAGATCTTCTACCACAAGGAAACCGGCGAGATGTGGGGCACCTGGTATCGCAAAGAGGATGAAGGTGGTTGGATTGAAGGCTATGGCGAGCCAGCCCCCACCGGTCCAGCTAAGAACTGGATCATCGGTAAAGGCATCTTCGACGGCGATGACAGCGGCGGCTGGGAAGGAACCTTCATCCTTGACCGCCGATGCTGGGGTAACGTCTGGAACATGATGGTTATCGGCATCTTTGAAGGTCGAGCTTGTCCATAAACCCTTAGCTTAAAAAACCTCGGCCGGTTGCATGTGTCTTTGAGAAAGAGTCGTATGCAGCCGGTCGAGAAAAACAAAGAAAGGAGAAAGACATGAAAAAGATCCTTTCAATCGCTACGCTCCTCATGGTAGGAGCAGCCTTTGCGGCATCAACGATGCCTACCCAGACCAATATAGGTCCAACCAGCGATGTCCAGGCCCTGACCATCTACTGCTGGGAAGGCACGGCTTCAGCTATATGGGATCGCTTCGAGATCTTCTACCACAAAGAAACCGGCGAGATGTGGGGAACCTGGTATCGCGGAGAAGACGAAGGCGGTTGGATTGAAGGCTTTGGCGAGCCGGACCCGACCGCTCCAGCTAAGAACTGGATTGCAGGATCAGGGCGCTTCGACGGCGACGACCGCGGAGAGTGGAAAGGAACCTTCATACTTGACAGCCGATGCTGGGGCAACGTCTGGAACATGATGGTTATCGGCACCTTTAGAGGTCGAGCTTGTCCATAAACCTTTAGCTTAAAAAACCTTCGCCCGGTTGCATGCATTAAATGCTCCTTTTAGCCTGCGGCTAAAAGATCGCAGTAACGTAAGGGCCGATCTTGACGCCTTCGATGCCCGCTTTGCGTCAGGTCGGCCCGCCCTTATGATTCGACCCCCCACCTAGATGCTCAACTCGGAGGGCTCAATCCTTTCGTTTCTATTACCTCTTCCATCATCTCTTGGGCGTTCGCGCGGTGGCCCCGAAAACACACTCTGCGTCGTTGGCTTATTCAAATTTGTAATATTAAGCCACACTACTTGACAATGTGATTTTTTTATGTAAAATTCCACAATATGCAGCCGGTCGAGAAAACAACAAAAAAGGAGAAAGACATGAAAAAGATCATTATGCTCGCCCTGCTGGTGGTAGCAGTGATCGCTTTCGCCGCGTCTTCTAACCCCGCAGAGAAAACCGAACTCCAGAACCCTGTCGATCACATCATGTACATAGGCTGGTCCGGTACAGGAACCGGTGCCTGGCAAAAATTCGAGATTTACTACGATCGTGATACCCGCATCTTTGAAGGCAAGTGGTGGTATGACAACGCCCACTGCGGCTGGATCGAAGGCAAAGCGGTCAAGGATATCGATGATGTTGGAGTAATAGGCGAAGGCCGGTTCGGCGGCGATTACGCCGGAGCCTGGGAAGGCACCTTCTACTTCAGAGGGGAATGCTTCGGAAAGACCTGGGCGAAAACCTATCCGCCCGGCGACGGCAAGTTCTACGGGATGTAGGCGACAAATCAAGAAAGGAGAAGCAATGAAGAAAATCATATCCGTGGCCCTTATTCTTCTGGCGGTAGGACTGATTGCGGCCGCCAGCGATCCCGCGGAGTCCAAGGCGGTACAGGAGCCTGATGATCCCCTCATGTACATATACTGGTCAGGGCACGGCACCGGTGCATGGCGGGAGTTCGAAATCTACTACGATATGGAAACACGACTCTTCGAAGGCAAGTGGCGTAACGGCGAGCGCAGAGGATGGATCAGAGGCGAGGCTGTAGAGGATATAGACAATGTCGGAGTTATAGGAGTAGGAACGTTCGGCGGAGACTGGTCGGGAACCTGGAAAGGAACCTTTTACTTCAGAGGCGAGTGCTTCGGCGAAACCAGGGCAACCACCTTTCCGCCCGGATCAGGAACATTCTGGGGTATCTAAAGATACCTCACGCCGGCACTCGTTCCGGCGCGGGGACCCCTAATTACTCCTTGTGCCCTTTAGGGTAAAAGATCGCAGGGGATAAAAGAGAATAGTTTGACCCCTCATAAGCTGTGAGCTGTCAGCGCGTAGACTTCAGCTCAAATACGTCAGTCCCGTTATCTCCCGAACTTCCTTCATCGTTGCTTGAGCGATCTGGCGGGCCCGATCCGTGCCGTCTCTAATGATCTCCTTAACCCCATCCAGGTTGGCCATAAGCTCCTTCTGGCGCTCCTGGATCGGCTCAAGCACTGCAAGGATGTTCTTTATAAGAATCGCCTTGCAGTCCAGGCAGCCGAAGCCTGCCTTCCTGCACTCTTTGGCGCAGTAGGCCTGCTCCTCCTTGGATGAGAAGAACTCCTGCCAGGTAAAGATGTTGCAGATGTCAGGGTTGCCCGGATCTGTGCGTTTTACCCGTGCCGGGTCGGTAACGCCCTGCTTGTTTATCTTCTCCCGGATCACGTCAGGCTCGTCATCAAGATAGATGCAGTTATCAAGGCTCTTGGACATCCGGTTCTTTCCGTCAAGCCCGATCACCCGCGCCTGGCTACCGATTATCTCCCTCGGCTCTGGGAAGAAGGAACCGAACCGCGCGTTGAACGCTCGCGCGATCTCACGGGTCAATTCGAGATGCGGGCGCTGATCCTCACCCACCGGCACGGCGACCGACTTGTAGATCAGGATGTCTGCGGCCATGAGCACCGGATAGTTAAACAGGCCCATGTTGACGTTGTCCGGTTGCTGGCGCGCCTTCTCCTTGAACGTGGGCACCCGCTGAATCCAGGGGAGAGGAGTCACCGTGGCCAGTATCCAGGCTAATTCCGCATGCTCTTGAACGCCTGATTGAAGCATCAGCGTGGCTTTATTTGGATCAAGCCCACATGCAAGGTAGTTGACTGCCGCGTTGATGATACGCTGTGACATCTCCTTGCTTTTGTATATCTGGGTCATTGCGTGCAGGTCAACGATACCGAAGATGCACTCGTATTCCTTCTGCAGCGGCACGAACTGGCTGATCGCTCCCAGGTAGTTACCTATGTGCAGCCTGCCTGAGGGCTGGATACCTGAAAAGATCCTTTGTCTCGACATCGTCCCGCCGGATGTCATCCAGTCTCCTTGATCCTGGGCAAAGCGTGCTTTTCGAGCACTTCAAGCGTCTTCAGGGTATCTTGCTCGTTTGCGTGGCCCATGTGGCCAATGCGGATGAGGTGCCCTTTAAGCTCTGCCTGACCGTTGGCAAATAGTATCCCTTCCTCCTCTTTAATCTCTCTGATGATCGGCGTGCTTTCCACTCCGTCAGGCATTTTTATTGCCGAGAGTGCGTTGGATGGATTGCGGGGAAGGAATTTAAATCCCATCTGGCCTGCCTTTTCTCGAAAGAAGCTTGCCCAGTGCGCATGATCGGCCCAGACGTTCTCGATGCCGCGCTCCTTGAAGTTCTTGATGCTGACCGCCAGGGACATCATCACCGTGATCGCGGGTGTCCATGGAGTAAAGCCCTTCTGGCGGAACTTCTCGGCGATCTGCATGTTGAAGTAGTATTTCGGGAGTGTGGAGTTTTCTGCCAGCTTCCACGCGCGCTCGTTCAGGGCAACAATAGATAAACCGGGCGGTGCGCCGATTGCCTTCTGCGAGCCGCCGATCGCCACGTCCACGTTCCATGCATCCATTCGAAGTTCGTCCGCGATAAGCCCGGCGATTGAGTCCAGAACGAATATCTTGTCGTGACGCCCTACGATTTCACCCATAGCCTTTACGTCGTTTTTTGCACCTGTGGAAGTCTCCGTAAATGTAGAAAGCACCGCCTTGATCAAGGGGTTGTCGCGAAGGGCGTCATCCACCATCGCAGGATCAACACTCTGGCCGAACTCGAACGGAAGGTAAGTGACCTTGAGGCGGAAGGTATCTGCAAGTTCCTTCCAACGCTGTCCGAACTTCCCGATCGAGGTCACAAGAACCTCGTCACCTTCCGAAAAGAGATTTACGAGTGCGGCCTGCATCCCGCCGGTGCCTGATGAGGTAAAAAAGAATATCCGGGCGTCGGTGAAGAGGATCTTTTTAAGGTCCTCGGTTACCCTCCCGACCACCTCTGCGAAAGAACGATCACGGTGATAGGGGAAACGCTTCCCGTGCTCCTCAAGAACCTCTTCCGAGACCTCCACCGGGCCAGGGGTGAACAAACGATAGTTAACCACCAAGAGCCTCTCTGGAATGCTTTATGGCACAGAACTCTCCGCACATGGTGCACACATCCTCGGCCTGTTTTGGGTAGCGGTCGAAGCGCTTACGCGCCTCGGCAGGATCAAGCGAGGCTTTAATCATCTCATCCCATTTGAATCTCTCGCGCAGCTTTGACATCTCTTCGTCCCACTTGCGTGCCCGCTGCGGGTACTTTGCTATGTCCGCGGCGTGAGCAGCTATCCGGCTCACGATCGTTCCTACTCTGACGTCATCGGCATCAGGCAGACCGAGATGCTCGGATGGGGTAACGTAGCATAGAAAGTCAGCGCCGTGCATTCCCGCAATCGCACCGCCGATCGCCGAAACGATATGATCATAGCCCGGAGCAACGTCGGTTACCAGCGGCCCTAAAACATAGAACGGCGCGCCGTGGCAGATCTCCTTTTGCAATTTGACATTCATCTCGATCTGATCAAGGGGAACGTGGCCAGGTCCTTCAACCATCGCCTGAACCCCTGCCGCGCGAGCCCTGTCCACCTGCTCGCCTATGATCAGAAGCTCCTGGATCTGCGGACGATCGGAGGCATCCGCAAGAGCACCCGGTCTTAAACCGTCGCCCAGACTCAGGCAGGCACCAAACTCACCGGTCAAATCAAGCAGCCGATCAAAGTACTCTGCAAGGGGATTTTCGGCTTTATTGAACATCATCCACTCAACCATCATGGCACCGCCCCGGCTAACGATACCGGCAAGACGCTTGCGGTTGCGAAGCCGCTCTACACCTGCACGGGTAAGACCTGTATGTACGGTTAGAAAATCAACACCATCCTCAAGATGCTTGCGAATCCCTGCGAATATCTCGTCCACCGAGAGCTCAACGAGTGATTTCTTGAGCTTTGGGGAGTCGCACGCCGCCTGATAAATGGGAACTGTACCGACAGGAACGGTTGATTCCGCGACAACCATCCGTCTTACCTTGTCTATATCACCGCCGGTGGAAAGGTCCATCACCGTGTCCGCACCCGCATCTATAGCCGCATGAAGCTTCGCCTTCTCGTTTTCGGCATCCGCAATCGAGGGCGAGGTGCCGATGTTCGCGTTGACCTTGGTACGAAGGCCTTTGCCTATCCCCACAGGTTCTATCTGGCGCGGACGCCTGCGGTTGTAAGGAATAACGATCGTCCCTTCAGTTAGACCGTGGCTTACAACCTCCTCATCCACCCCTTCCGAGACCGCAACCTTCTTGACTAACACTTCGTCTGTGAGCATAATAGGTAATTATAGACCTCAGTGTTATGATGTCAAACGTCTGTAAAGGGACGAGTCTAGGAAAGGAGCAATCGTCGCAAACATCTTAGCCTTGATATTGACCCTGTGGGGAGCTACCATAACGGGCTCTGTGGTTGACAAAGAGACCGGCGAGGCTATTGCAGGCTGCAGCGTCTTCCTTGAAGGCACCAATATCGGCACCTCTGCCGCCTCGAACGGCTACTACAGGCTGGATCGAGTGCCTCGCGGGAATTACAATCTTGTATTTTCCATGATCAGCTACAAGGAGATCAACCGCAGGGTGGCGCTTGAGAACGAGGCCTCGGTTCTCTACGAGAACGCCAGGCTCGAGCGAGCGCCCATACAGATGCCTGCCGTTGAGGTCTCCTCGCGCAGGATCGAGTTCGAGCAGGAGGTAACCGCCTCATCCTTCAGGATAGATAAGGAAGCCCTTAAACACATCCCGGTGATGGTTGAGCGCGATTTGTTTCGAACGCTCATGACATTGCCCGGAGTAACGTTCGTGAGCGACTTCACCTCTGCCCTTTATGTCCGTGGCGGAAGCCCGGATCAGAACCTCGTGCTTCTGGATAACATGGTGCTCTACAACCCGTTCCACTTCGGTGGATTCCTTTCCACCTTTATGATTGATGCCGTAGAAAGTGTTGAGTTTCTTACGGGCGGCTTACCTGTGCGTTATGGCAACAGGCTTTCCGCTGTCCTTGACGTAGAAAGCGCCGACCCTCAGCCTCTGGGGGGCTATCTTTCCACCAGCCTTCTGGCAACCGAGGGGGCTGTGTGGGGGCGTCTGGGCAAATTCGGGGGGATCGTTACCGCACGCCGAACCTATTTTGATAAGGTCATACCCATCTTTCTTGATTTCGATTTCCCATACTACTTCTATGATATACACGGGAAGGGAAGTTGGCGCGTCACCCCTAAGACAAGGATTGAAGGGACTTTTTTTAATACAAAGGATAAGCTCGATCTTGCCGAGGAGAATATCCCTATTAGAGTAGGATGGAGCAAC
>NJBO01000005.1:62914-135644 GCA_005223075.1 candidate division TA06 bacterium B3_TA06
CTTATAACCCTGAGGTTGATCCAGGAGCTTGGGGACCCGTCGATTGCCAAGGTGTGGATCGGCTGGAGCGGCTATCAAGCCCAGATGCAGTTCAGCGACATCCTCTCTGACACCAATCGCATCGATGACCTCTCGCTACGCTCCATGCTCGTGCGGGCAGGGGAGACATCCACCTTTGAGGCGGGTAGTGAGGTGAGTTACACGAGGTTCATCTACAAGACCGACGCCGAACCCTTTGCCACCTATAACATCGAGGGTCGGCCGCTTTATTCTTCCCTGTATCTCTCCTGGCGCTACAAGCCGCTGCCTGTATTCCTATTCCAGGCAGGCGGACGCCTAAGTCTCTACTACGGATCGTATCCTGACACCCTGCGGGATTCGCTTACAGGTGACGTTCTGGGTGTTGATACCCTGATAAGGCGTGATCTTCAACCCGAACTGAGGCTCTCAGCCAAGTACTTCCTCACCGCGGACGACGCCTTCAACCTCTCGGTGGGGAACTTCTACCAGAACCTTGCGATGATCATGCCGCAGGGAGGACGCATACCCACAAACTTCTGGATACCGGTGTTCGGCAAGTACGAACCCCAGCAGGCGATCCACCTAATCGCAGGATACGAGCACCTGTTTGCCGACGGTTCACGTGCAAGGATCGAGCCTTACTACAAACACTACCCTTATCTCCTGGTCTTCAACGAGGAGTTGGACATTGCGGACGCGACCGGGAACATCTTCACCCCTGGTGCAGGCCGCGCCTGGGGGGCCGACTTCAGCATTGAAAAGGCATCAGGCAATCTTACCGGCTGGATATCCTACTCGCTTGCGTTCAGCCGGTTTATATCCGACACGCTTGAGTTCTACACGAACTTTGACCGCCGCCACAACCTGAATGTCCTGGGTACTTACGACTTGGGCAAGAATTGGCGTGTAAATGCGCATCTTACCTTTGCCAGCGGCATGCCCTACGCCGGAACCCTTGGCCGCTACAGGATGTGGTACTGGGACACTGTTCGTCAGGAGTGGCGCTACCGGTGGATGACCATCGAAGCGGATCGCAACAGCCTGCGGTTTCCTGCCTATCACCGGCTGGACATCGGCGCAAGCAAAGCCTGGGAGTTCCGCTGGGGGACCCTGACCGTCCGCGCCGACATAATCAACCTTTACAACCACAAGAACGTCATGCTTTATTACTACGATTTATCTAATGAACCACCGGTGCAGCGGAGTGTGAACATGATTCCTTTCTTTCCATCTGTTGGGGTAGAGGCGAGGTTCTGATGAAGAGGTTGCTTCTTTTGGGTCTGACTTTGTTGTTATTTGCCAGATGTGAGTCGAGCGAAGATTACATTTTTGAATCCCAGCCGAACATCCTTGCCTTGATGCGGATAAAGGGAATTGAGCATTCTTATCAATACTCTGAGCAGGTTATTACCGTGAATCAGAGTTATGATATTAAGGATACAGTTAATCAATATGGTGTTAGAGGTGCACAGGTTACAGTGTGGGGTGAGGATGGATCCTTCTTTTTCTTTTCATGGCGTTCCCCTGAAGAAGACTATCGTACTAAAGCCAATTTCAACGATACAACTCTCTATCACCTGGAAGTTGCCTTACCCTGGGATGATACCGTAACTGCCGAGGCTTATATGCCTTCGCCTATTCAAATCTCTTCACCCGCGGACTCGGATACGGTTTCCATCTCGGCAGAGCCCTACGATCCGCATGTCATTACCTGGAACTCGTGCAAGAACACCGAGCTTTACGCCCTTTACTGCATCCCTGACGTGGATGACTCACTCTACAAGAACTACCCGAATTTCCTGTTCTTTCCGTCCTTTACCAACGACACGAGCTATGCGTTTTTCCTCCAGCGTGCGTTAGCCCCCTGGATTTATGATGAATACTACGTCCTGCGGGTGATGGCCGTAAGCCCTGAATATGCAGCCTACATGGGGTTCTTCGGCCCTGGCGAAGTCTATAGCAACCTTTCGGCTGGCTACGGCATGTTCGGCGGCATAGCCGAGGACTCGGTGCGGGTATATATTGTGGAGTAAGGGGAGCATGAGGTCAAGGCAATTTCTGTTACTGATGACAATTTTTCTTCTTCAATGCCAGGATTACAAGCAGGAGTTTGAGCCGGAGCCGAACATCTTTGCGGTGATGAAGATCAGCAGTCCTAAGTATGATTATCAAGAGATCTTGGTTGACCAGACCTATGATATAAAAGATACTTTGGAAAGTCCTGAGTTCTTTGAAGATGTGATCGGTGTTACAGGAGCGAAGGTGACTGTGTGCGGTCTCGACGACACCTTCTACTTTGAAGAAGCCCCTTGGGGATTGGATCAGCCTGGCCATTATTTTACTCTTTATCAATCGCCTCTATTCAATGACACCACTCTCTACACCCTAGAGGTCCATCTTCCCTGGGGAGATACGGTAACCGGCCAGGCCTTTATGCCTACCCCGCTTGAGATAATCTGGCCTGAGGAAAGAACATATGAAACCATCTCCATCTCCGCAGAGCTTCGAGATTCCCACCGTATCTCGTGGAATTCCTGTAACAATGTCAGCAAATATGTAATCTATTGCGAGCCATATTTCGGCCTTATCTCGGAAGGGATGTATTTCCCTTCGTTTACCGGAGATACCTCTTATGCGTTTTTTGCTGAACGCAACGTTTGGCCTTGGTCTTTCGGCAAAGAGTACGAGTTGATAGTAGTGGGTATAACCCCGGAATACGACCGGTATACCTACTCCTCCAATCCTGGAAAAAGCAACCTTTCATCCGGTTACGGGTTGTTCGGAGGGGTTACTTTGGACACCAGGCTTATATACATCGTAGAATGATCGATTAATATTAGCCTCAGAGAGCGATTTATCTTGAGAGGAGTGGGAAAATTAAGTATTATTGCGGCTTGACAAGCCAAGCCTCGCCGCTACAATAAACTATGTCAATGATACTCGACGGGAAGAAAGTGGCTGCCGAGAAGCGGGGACTCCTTAAAGCCAGGATAGAGGAACTCGGGGCTAAGGGGGTGACCCCGCAGCTTGCATTCCTTTCGGTGGGTGCAGATGAGGCCTCTCTTTCCTACCAGCGTTCCCAGGAGCGTGCCTGCAAGAAGGTGGGTATAGTTACCAGTCCTATCAACCTTCCTGCCGATGTCTCCGAAGACGAGTTGCTCAACACCCTCTTCGATCTCAACGAGGATAACAATGTTCACGGGATACTCATTACCCTGCCTCTACCCAAGGGGATAGACGAGGAACGCATACTTGGGGCTATCGAACCCACCAAGGATGTGGATTGCCTGAGTCCCATAAACCGAGGCCGTCTGGCTTTTGGCAAGTCTACATTTCTGCCAGCCACACCCGCGGGTATCGTCTCACTGCTTGAGGCATACGAGATTTCACTTACCGGCAAGCACGTCGTCATATTGGGTCGAGGCAAGGCGGTTGGTTGGCCACTGGCACAGATCCTTCTGCGCAAGACCAAGATGGGCAACGCCACCGTTACCGTCTGTCATTCACGCTCAAGCGATCTTGCCAAATATACCCGTAACGCAGATATAGTAGTTGCGGCGATCGGAAAGGCGCGTTTTGTAGGCCCTGAATTCGTACATGCCGATCAAGTAGTCGTAGATGCAGGTATCAACGGTGAAGATACGCCTGAAGGGTGGAAGATGGTTGGGGATGTTGACTTTGGGCGCGTTTCGGATATAGTTAACGCTATAACACCGGTTCCAGGCGGGGTCGGGCCTATGACCGTGGCTATGCTTCTCGCAAACGTAACCGCCGCGGCAGAAAGGAGACTTATAGAGAACGATACTCGTGGATGAGTGAACCGATCAATCATTTAGTGGTGAGGAAGGAGGTAAGGTGGATCTGGCCGCTTTAATAGAGGGGAAGTGTCGGACTATCGAGGCGGCACTTGAGCAATATCTCCCCGATGACGGGCACACGCTTACCGAAGCGATGCGCTACAGCCTGTTCGCAGGCGGCAAGCGGTTAAGGCCGATACTTGCGCTTCTCGCTTATGAGGCGGCCGGGGGGAAAGAGGCGGATAGAATTCTTCCCGCTGCATGCGCTTTAGAGTATGTCCATACATTTACCCTGATCCACGATGATCTGCCCTCGATGGACGACGACGACTTCCGCAGGGGTAAGCCCTCCAACCACAAGGTATTTGGTGAGGGCATGGCGGTTCTGGCAGGCGACGCCTTGATGATTGACGGCCTTGGTCTGATGGCGCGTTCAACTGCCCGTCCCGATTTAGTCAATCGTGTTTTGGCCGAGTTCAGCCGTATCCTGGGGGCTCGAGGTGTTACCAGAGGGCAGGCGGATGACCTCTACGGTGGTGAGGTAAACCCCAAATTCCTGCGTCATATCCATCTTCGCAAGACCGCACTTTTTATATCGTTCACCATGCGTTTGGGTGCGATTCTTGCCGGGGCGCAAGACGAGCTCATTGATTCCTTAGGTTGGGCCGGGATACTGGCCGGGATGGGATTCCAGGTGCGCGACGACGTGCTTGACGTAACCAGCTCCCTCAAGGAGCTGGGTAAGACCCCGGGGAAGGACGAGGCGGAAGACAAGCTCACCTACCCGATCCTATACGGAGTCGAGCGTTCAGAACACATCGCAATAGGTTATGCCCGCCGCGCAAGACGGATATTTGCTGATTTGGGTTCCGCGTGGTCCCGGCTTGCAGACCTTGTGGATTATCTCGTGGACAGGCGCAGATGAGTATCCTGGGTAGGATAGATTCACCCGCCGAGATCAAGGATTTGAAGCTTGCCGAGCTCAAGCAACTGGCCCACGAGGTGCGCCAGCGGATACTTGAGGTTACCAGCCGCAGGGGGGGCCACGTTGCCCCCAATCTGGGAACGGTAGAGTTAACCATCGCCATGCATTACGTGCTCGATGCCCCTGAGGATAGGATCATCTGGGATGTTGGGCATCAATGCTATACCCACAAGCTTTTAACAGGCAGGCGCGAGCGCTTCGATACGCTACGCCAGTATAAAGGCGTAAGCGGGTTTCCCAGACGAGAAGAAAGCATCTACGACGTATTCAATACCGGCCATGCGGGAACCTCAATCTCCGCCGCTTTCGGTCTGGCAAAGGCTCGTGATATGAGGGGCGAGGATTTCAAGGTGGTTGCTGTAGTCGGTGACGGCGCCATAATCTCCGGCATGGCCCTGGAGGCGCTCAATCATCTGGGAGATTCTCAGACGAATCTTTTGGTTGTTCTTAACGATAACGCGATGTCCATCGCCCGCAACCCTGGTGCGCTCTCCACATATCTTAACCGTTTAATAACAACCAAGTTATACCAGAGTCTTCGCGCAAGGGTGTGGAACTTTCTTGGGCGTTCCTTCCGCACCCGAGGTGACTACTTTCGCGGCTGGGCAAGGCGTTTGGAGAGTGCGTTTAAAGGCGTTCTTACTCCTGGAGCACTCTTTGAAGACCTGGGGTTCCACTATTTTGGGCCTATCGACGGCCATAATCTCAAAGAGTTGATTCGCTACTTCGAACGCATGAAGGAGATTCCCGGGCCGGTGTTGCTCCATGTAGGGACAGAGAAAGGGCATGGATTCAAGGGAGCGACCGATAATCCGGAAGTCTTCCACGGAGTAGGACCTTTCGATCCCAAATCATGCCTCGTTGCTCAAAGCAAAGCTCAGAGTTACTCCAACTTCTTTGGTTGTATCCTTACCGAGTTTGCGAAAGACGATCCACGAATAGTTGCCATCACCGCTGGAATGGCCCTCGGAACCGGTCTTACTGAGTTTCGCGAGCAGTTTCCGGACCGCTTCTTCGACTTCGGGATAAATGAGGAGCACTGTGCCACCTTTGCAGCTGGCCTAACCCTACGCGGTATGAAACCGGTTTATGCTGTCTACTCGACTTTTCTTCAACGGGCCTTTGATCAGATCATACACGACGTTGCCCTTCAGAACCTTCCGGTTGTGTTTGCCATAGATCGAAGCGGTGTGGTTGGGGCGGACGGTCCAACTCACCATGGGGTATTTGATCTCTCCTACCTGCGTATGATCCCCAACATGATCGTTGCCGCCCCGAAGGATGAGGCCGAACTGCGGGACCTTCTCTATACCGCCCTTGGCTACGAGGAAGGCCCCTTCGCCATCCGCTATCCCCGCTCGAATGTCGTAGGGGTAGGGGTGCCGTCACAGCCAAGAGAGGTCCCGATAGGCTCTTGGGAGAAACTTGTAGAGGGTAAGAAGGTCGCGATACTTGCGACGGGTACAGGGGTGCAAATGGCTGCCAAGACTCTAAAACTTCTTGGCAAGAGATGCCCTACACTCGTGAACGCAAGATTCATAAAGCCTTTGGACGAGAAGTTACTCGAAGAGATCGTCAAAAGGCACAGCGCGATTGTGACCGTGGAGGAGAACGCCCTTGCAGGAGGTTTTGGCTCGGCTGTTCTCGAGTGGTTACATGATCACAAGGCTGGTATCCCTGTAGAGCGCATCGGGTTGCCGGATCGCTTCATAGAGCACGGGTCGCAAGAAAGGCTATTAGCAGAATGCGGAGTGAGCGTTGAGGGGATCGCTCGCACGGTGCGCAGGGTGTGGCAGGCAAGATGAGTCTAATTTTGGCGTTCCTCATCATCGTGCAGACCGACGAGATCCGCGAGTCCGGTTATGGGCTGGAGATTCGTCCGGTGGTCGATTATGAGGCGGGACTGGTTTACTACGAGGAGTGGGTGGACTCGGTGTATCTGGGGGTGGAGGCTGTCCAGACGCTTGATGAGTATCTTGCATCTATGGAGCGAGGTCTCTCGTTTGAGAAGTTTAAGAAGCGTCTGCGCGAGCTGGCAGCTGAGAGCGAAACCAGGGGGGTTGAGGGGATTATACCGGACATAAAGATCCAGATAGGGAAGGAACGAACCGACGTTCAGGTAAGCGGCCAGGACAGGATTACCATGGGTTCATCGGCCTCCTTCTACAAGGAGCGATATCTTTTTGAAGAGGAGGAGAAACCCAACTTCCTATCCGGAATCAAGTTGGAGCAGGAGCTTGACGTTTCCGTAAAAGGGGTGATTGCACGAAAGACCGAGGTGGTGATAGATCATACCTCAGGAGGAAGCGAGCTTACCGATAAGAACAAGGTGCGCATCGCCTATACCGGTGACGAGGACGAGATCGTAAAAAGGATAGAGGCGGGTGATGTTGCCCTGAACCTGCCCTCGCACCAGTCCCTTCCGGCTCACCAGGGGCTTTTCGGTATCAACACCCAGGCGAAACTCGGCCCGGTTGATCTTTACGCGGTGGCTTCTCGTGAACAGACAAAATCAGGCACCAAGGAGTTCACAGGCAAATCCGAGTCGCAACAGGGCGAAATTCAGGACCGAGACTTTATACAACGCCGCTACTTCTACGTTTTCCATGCGGGGCTGCGCGACACCGTGAACCAGACGGGTATAAAGAACAACTTCCGGGTCTATCTTGATGATGGAACCGGTAGGGTACCTGAGAATCGGCAGGGATGGCCTGGTTCGGCATGGCTGTATCCCAACGATACGACTATCAGGAATGAGGTGCAAGAGAATAAAAACTTCTATCTGCTTATCGGCGGTGCTGATTATGAGCTGCGACAGTATCGGGAAGGTTGGGTTATCGAGCTTAAGAAAAGCGGTGTGCTTGCAGTGGCTTGTAAGAACTCTTCAGGGGTTACCTACGGTCGGATAGATACAATTCATGTTTCAGACACGACCGACAGTGTCGTAGCGAATCTTTTGCTTGTATGGCCCAAGAACCCTGATACCGATAGCAAGTGCTGGACGAACATGCGCCGCAATCATTACAACCTGCCTGGGAAGCTGTGGGTCGACGAGATCAAGGTTGAGGTTTACCATCTGGATCACGGGGTGTGGGTTCCGAGGGACAGCAAGGGGAACCGCTACTCCCACCTGCTCGGTCTTACCACAAACAACAGCACAAACATACACGAGCTCACCCCGGACGAGCAGCGCCTGGGAGAGTTGATCTTTGATGACCTCTATCCCTTTACTTCTTCTGCGCTTGGGTCGGATACCGTTCACGAGATATATTGGACGAGAAACCTGGGCCCCGAGCACGGTGGCGTTTATAAGATAGCGTATGAGTATGAATCGCTTGTCCAGAGCTATACACTTGATCCTTTTATAGAGAAGAACAGCGTAGAGGTCTGGGTGAACGGCGAGAAGCTCGATTCCACCCTGTACAACGTTGACTACACTACCGGGACAGTTACTATTCTTAAGGCGATCCAGAAAACCGATGAACTCAAGATAACCTATGAGACCAAGGAGATTCTTGCGCTTGACCGCAAGTCTCTTCTGGGCCTCAGGGCTGAGAGTGAAGTCGCAGAGGGGGTCAAGTTGGGAGGAAGCCTCCTTTTCCGCAAGGTAGGCTACTCGATTGAAGGCAGGCCTGTGCTTGGTCTTGAGCCCTTCTCCCGCACCATAGGGGAACTTGACCTTGCCGTTGAGCGCAAGCTGGGGTTTCTTACACGCTGGATTGACCGCTTACCGTTGGTTTCCACGGAGGCCCCTTCACAGTTTAATCTAAACGTCAACTCGGCGATATCCATGCCCAACCCTAATACACATAAGTCTGGATCTGTGTGGCTTGACGACTTCGAGAGCACAAGAGAGACTCGTGCCGTGGGGCTGAGTACCCCTGCCGATTGGTATACGACCAGCCTTCCTCTTGATGAGGAGACGAAGCTGCCGCTCGATACGGCTTACTACTCACGCAGACGCCCCCGCTGGCGCCTGCAGGATATCCCGGACGTGAGGTATGAGATATACGCAGAAGAGACCCCGGTAGGTCAGCTGCCGCAGCAGGGCAGCGCCCTGAAGATTACCTGGGACCCGCAAAGGGATACTTCTCACTGGACAGGCATAATAGGTTCAACATACGGCCGACTGCCTCTGGATATCAGCGAGGCCGAGAACCTTGAGGTTATCATAAAGACCGGAAGCGCCGGCGGCAGGATACACTTTGAGTTCGGTTCAGAGATCGACGAGGACCAACTCAGGCGGAACAAGAGCGGTGAACTGGTTGGGCTGGGTTATCTGAACAAAGAAGATAGAGACAACAACAACGAGTACAGCAACGATGAGGATACAGGTCTGGACGGGGTTGCGGGCGTGGATTCACTCGAGGTATCCGGTGACGATGCCAACGACGATTACAGCTCGGGTTCGAATCCGAATGGAACCGAACGCAATGGACGTCTGGATTCCGAGGACCTTTTGCGTGACGGTTTCAGCCGCAGCAACGACTACTATTCATTTACCCTTGATCTTAGAGATACCGCGTTCTTTTCCGAGTATGTTGACAACCTGGGGGAGAGGGGTTGGATTAAGGTAAGTGTGCCTCTGGGTGATACGTTTTTCCATGATACGTCCGGCTCGCCGGACAAGTCTGCGATCTCGATGTTCAGGATCTGGTTTGACGGGATGGATGATGATATCGAGATACTCTTGTACTCCTGGGATTTCGTGGGCAACAAGTGGAAAGACGCGAAGGTCTTCAGTCTTGACTCCACCGAGGTCGATACTTTGAGCGAGCGGGTATTTATAGACGTTATCGGTTCCCGAAGTGCAGGCTACACCCGGCCTTTTAAAGCTGGCAAGACAGCCACCGGAGAGACGGAAGAGGATAACTCGCTTCAGGTAAGGTATGAAAACATTGCCCCTTCGCACGGCGCAAAGGTATCTCGCTGGGATTACACCGCCGAGGACTTTCGAGGCTATCAAAGGGTTAAGCTTTACGTGCATAACGATGCGAACGATCCTTTATTCTACCTGCGCATAGGCACTGATTCCATGAGCTACTACGAGGTGCGCAGCCGCATCTCTGAGGGCCAGGCGCCCGGCCAGGCAGAAGATACCCGGTGGCAGGAGTTTACCTTTGAGCTTGAGGACCTTGCCAAGCTGAAGGTTGATTTCTACGACAGCCTTCGTTATCGTGATTCGCTGAAGTTAGGGGTTACCTCTGAGGACGACCCTCGGCTTCGTGTCCGCGGCGTTCCATCCTTTGCACAGATCAAGTACTTCGAGTTGGGTATAATCAACGAACGGGGTTCGGAGTCTATTACAGGCGAGATATGGTTCAACGACATCCGTCTTGAGGGACCATACAGTGAGGTGGGCACGAAGCTTTCGGCGAACAGCAGTCT
The DNA here is from genome assembly GCA_005223075.1 of candidate division TA06 bacterium B3_TA06. Lineage (NCBI taxonomy): Bacteria > candidate division TA06 bacterium B3_TA06. The sequence goes on from NJBO01000005.1 coordinate 73,106, forward strand.
GGTTCTGGCGGATGTGGGCCGGGTTTCAGCCAACTACAGCCGCGACGATGGTAAGTTTATTGACTTTATAAGTCCGCAGGGTCCCCGCACGAGAGGAAAAACCCACAGGGCAGGCGTAAGCGGAAACGTAAACGTCGAGAAGTTCGGTCTTGACCGCCTGGGCTTCAAGCTGCCCTTGAACTTTGGTTATTCCCTGACGCGCTCCATGCCGCGCTACTCTGCGGAGGTCACCGACTACATACTCGATGGGGAGGAGCTTGAGGTTCGTGAGGAGCGCAGCGACGTCAAGACCCTTTCCTTCTCAGCCTCACATCCACAATCCAAATCCAGACTCCTGAAGTATACCCTCGATGCAGTCAGGGCCTCGGCAAACTACAAGGTAAGTGCTTCAAATACCAACGCCGGGCTTGCGAAGGATACGTCCTTTACCCAGAACTACGCGGCCTCCTACTCCATTAACCCGGACCTTTACTTCACCATCTTCGAGAAGGAGAAGATTCGTTACTTCCCCAACTCAATCAGTCTCTCGGCGAACTTCGACAAACTCAACTCATCCTCGGAATATCGCAGCACCGTGGACGATACGGCAAGATGGTATCCAACCAAGTCAAACAACTCCTCCCTGAGTTGGGGCGCAGGGACCTCCTATTCACCGATCAAATATCTTCCCATTACAGCCAACTACTCTGAGGCGAGGTCTCTTAAAGGCGATTCAATCAAGCCGGATATTCGGTTGGATGATCTTTTCGATTCCGAATACGCCGTCAGAAACACATCGCTTTCAAGCGGTATCAAGAATATAAATCTTAGATCTTTTGGTCGGCCTTCGATCTCTGTATCCAGTTCGTTTACGGAGGATCGTTCAGAAGGTATCCATGAGCAGTTTGTCAATCTAGGTTATGAGTCCGAGACCGTTCGCAACCTCACCAACAATGGGAGAATAACCTTCGCCTGGAGCGGCTTCAACCCCAACGGGCTTATTACCGATGCCAAGAGCAAGGTTGAGAAGAACTTAAGGGAGGTAAAGGAGCAGCTAAGAGAATCGGGCAGAGATTCATTGAAGGATGCTGAAGAACCGAGGGACTCGTTGCCTCCGGATACGCTGGATTCCCCGCCTCCTGACAGCTTGCCTAGAGACACCTTGTCCGTCGACACCTTGCCACCGGACACCTTATCCACAGATACCCTGCCTCCTGACTCGGTTGCTGAAGAACCGCAGAGGAAGCTCTCGCCCGAGGAAAAGCTATACGAGGAACGTCTCTCACGCTTGGAGACCATAGGCAAGGTCACCAAGATCTTGATGCCTCTGAGTGCAGACGCGACCTTTAGCCGCTCCTCCGGCTATGGATGGTATACCGGTGATTTCGATTGGAGCAAGGAGTGGGACTATATTGTTGGTTTAAGTGACGTTATTGTGAGCGACTCCGTGGATACATTGTATAGCCATAGCCAGCCTAAGGCAAGCAGGGGGTGGAGCCAGTCATATAAAGCAAGCTCTGGCGTATCCTTGTTTGGATTGGTTGCAAACGGAAGTGTGAGCTACACCTACTCGGAGAATACCCAGTATTCAGGAAGGCTCGCTTACAACAACTCCTGGACTTTGCCTTCGGTCTCGGTTTCATACAACAAGATCGGGGAGCTTCTCAAGAAGTGGGCCAACTCTTCTCAGTTACGCATGAGTGTTTCTCACATCCTCACCCAGAAAGGCGAGATCTACGATTCTCTCGGCGTAGACACCATTTTGCCTACAGAGGAGTATCCTGACACCACATACAGAGACTACTCTGTCCAGGTGAAGGACACATACGAGACCTCAACTCAGCTTAACTTCTCGCCGCTTCTCGCCTGGAGCACCTCATGGAAAGGACGTGTGAACACCGACGTTTCGGTCAACTACAGCATCGGAGAAAACAACAATACCTACGGTGGGCAGGACGTTACCAGTGAGATGATCTCCAAGGGCGGCTTGCTCTCAGTGGGCTATACCTTTAACAAACCTTCGGGTTTCAAGCTTCCGTTCCTTAAACATCTCAAGTTCAAGAACGATCTGAGCTTAACCGGAACCATTAACTATAACGAAACACTCACCCGCTCCACTCTACGCTTGGACACTACCGGTAACAAGAAAGATTTGAAAAATACAACCACCTCGGGGACCGTTCATGCGCAATACACCTTTTCTGACGCCTTTGACGGCGGTGCCGACTTTACGGTTACCAAGTTCACCGATTCGGATAAATCAATAAACGACCGCACCGACGTAAAGTTGGACGTCTTCGTGGTCTTCAGGTTCTGATGATGAAGAGAGTTTCGCGTGAAGGGGTAGTGCTTGTTATTCTTGCGACAGTCCTTGGGGTAGGAATATTGATCGGTGTGGTTCGTCATGGTGCCCGCTCGGAGATAAAACTTGAGGCTGTCTCGCATGCACCGATGAGGATCCATCTAAACCAGGCAACTGCAGAAGACCTCTCCCGGCTTCCAGGCATCGGCCCCGAACTCGCTTCACGGATCATTCTCTATCGAGAGGAGCATGGGGATTTCCTGCACCCCGATAGCCTTTTGAACGTGCGCGGGATAGGCGAGGCAAAACTACGAGAGATCAAGCCCTACCTGGAGGTTCCCTGATGGGGCGCGTGATGGCGATTGATCTGGGTAAAAAACGTGTGGGCGTGGCTTTTTCGGATGAGCAGGCTCTTATGTGCGTGGATGCGTTGGCTTTTGAGGTCCGTGACGATCGTGATCTTATGAGAAAGATAGAAAAACTGGTAGCAGGGCGGGATGTTGCAGAGATTGTGGTTGGTTACCCGATAAACCTCAACTGTGAACGCACCGAGACTACCCGTTGGGCCGAGAGGATATACACACTCCTGCGGGAACGCTATCACTTCCCGGTAAACCTGCTGGATGAACGCATGACCACCGCACTTGCCGAGCGGTTCGTGCCTGTAAAAGAACGAAAGAGGGATAAATCCAAGGTGGACGCTGTTGCTGCATCTTTACTCTTGGCCGACTACCTCAGGAGGCGCTCTGAAACGTAACCTTGTGCTTGCACTGCTCACCCTTTTGCTGCTGTTGCCTTTTTGTAAGAAGAAGGAACCCGAGGAGTCGATCGGGGAGGTGTTCTTCGAGGTCAAGGCAGGTGAGTCCACCTCACGGATAGCCATGAGGCTTGACTCCCTTGATATCATCTCACACCCCAGACTCTTCGTGATAAGTGCAAAGCTCAAAGGGCTTGATAGAAGCCTGCAGCAAGGGGTGTACCGTCTGCATACCAACATGAGTGAGGATTCGGTTCTTCTTATGCTTTCTCGAGGTGCGATTGCAACCGTTGCGGTTACCATACCCGAGGGTTTGAGGCTTAGAGATATCGCTTCCCGGCTTACCAAGGCCGGTGTGGTGAATCAGGATACATTCCTTGCGCTCTGTAGGGATAAAAAACTTCTTTTGGAGTTCAACATACCCTTTGGGTCATTCGAGGGGTTGCTTTTCCCTGATACGTACAGCTTTCCCTTAGGCATCTTGCCCGGGGATGTGTTACGGGTAGGCATCTTGCCTGAGGATGTGTTACGGGTCATGGTGCGGCGCTTCTTTGAGGTTGCAGAGCCGATGCTTCGGGAGGTTCCTCTGGATACCCTCCTTATCCTTGCCTCGATCGTTGAGCGCGAAGCCTATCTTGAAGAGGAAAGGCCTGTGATCGCTTCGGTTTTCTTGAATCGGTTGAAGGAAGATTTACCCCTTGAGAGCTGCGCCACTATCGAGTACGCGCTGCCTCGCCACAAAGAACGCTTGACATACGCCGATTTACGGATACCCTCACCTTACAACACGTACATAAACACGGGGCTGCCGCCCGGTCCTATCTGCTCGCCGGGCAAGGCCTCGCTTGAAGCGGTTGCAAATCCCAAGAAAACGAAGTATCTTTACTTCGTTTCGAAGGGGGACGGTTCGCACCACTTTTCCGAGACCGCTTCCGAGCATGAGCAGATGAAGCGCAAGCTTAACAAAGAAAGGAGCCGGAATGGGGCATAGGATCCTTGCCTTAAATCCGGGAGGAGGCTCAACCAAGGTGGCACTTTACGAGGACTCAAAGGCAATCCACGAAGACAAGATCCGTCATCCAGCAGATGAGATCGCCGGGTTCGCGTCCACCTTAGAACAACTCGATTACAGGCGCGAAGCGATCGATTCACTCCTTGATGCGTGGAAGGTAGATAAAACAACGTTTTCCGCGGTTGTGGGCCGTGGAGGGCCGTTCAAGCCTCTTGTTTCAGGCACCTACCGGGTGAACGAGCGGATGCTTTCAGATATCCGCGAAGGCCGGGTGGCAGCGGATCATCCCTCAAACCTGGGAGCGCTACTGGCCGCAGAGATCGCATCACCTTTGGGGATACCTGCGTTCATAGTTGATCCTGTTTCGGTGGATGAGTTCATCCCTGAGTCCCGCATCTCAGGCCTGCCTGATATCGAACGGCGTTCCCTATCTCACGCCTTAAACATGAAGATGGTGGGCCGCAAGGCGGCGGCCAAGCTGGGCAAGCGATATCAGGACCTCAGCCTGGTCATCGCCCATCTCGGGACCGGAATCTCCATAGGTGCGCACCGCAAGGGCCGACAGATAGACGTCAACAACGCAAACGACGGCGGACCCATGTCCCCACAGCGTACCGGTTACCTTCCAGTTACCCAGCTAGTCAAGCTCTGCTTCTCTGGTTTCTACGACGAAAAAGCCCTGAAGAAGAAGATCACCAAGGAAGGCGGATTACTTGCTTACCTCGGATCAGATGATATATCACCACTTTATCGTAAAGCTGAAGCGGGTGATGAAAAGGTTGGGCTGGTCCTTCGTGCCATGGTCCAGCAGATAGCCAAGGAGATTGCGGCACAGTCTGCTGTCCTGGATGGGGAGCTTGATGCTATTGTTCTTACCGGGGGAATGGCGTATGAACCCAATCTTATAGAAGCGATCAAGCGCAAGATTTCGTTTATTACCCCGAACATTCTAGTCTTCCCGGGCGAGGATGAGCTTGAGGCGCTCGCCTTGGGCGCTCTGCGTGTCCTCACCGGAGAAGAGGAGGCCATGACGTATGAGTGAGAAGAAGTTCCTATCCGGAGACGAAGCGGTTGCGCAGGGAGCCTGGGAGGCAGGCTGTCATGTAGCGGCATCGTATCCTGGAACACCGGCTACCGAGATACTTGAGGCTGTAGCCACCTACCCGGAGATCTACTGCGAGTGGTCGGTAAACGAGAAGGTGGCCTACGAGGTGGTGCTTGGTGCATCCATGGGCGGTGCCCGCGCTTTATACGCGTCCAAGCACGTCGGTTTGAACGTAGCCGCCGACCCCTTCTTCTCATCGGCATACATCGGCTCACGCGGCGGCCTGGTGGTGGTTACCGCAGACGATCCTTCCATGCACTCCTCCCAGAACGAGCAGGACAACCGCTACTACGGCATCGCGGCCAAGGTGCCTGTGCTTTCCCCATCTGACAGCCAGGAGTGCAAAGACTTCACCAAGCTTGCCTTCGAGATATCGGAGCGTTTCAACATACCGGTTATCGTTCGGTTAACCACCAGAACCTCACACGCCAACGGCGTGGTGACCTGCGAGGACAGAGTCGAAGTCCCGGTCAAGGGCTACGAGAAGAACATCCAGAAAAACCTTATACTGCCCATGTTTGCCCGTAAGCTGCACGTATCACTTGAGGAACGCATGCTGGCTCTCAAGGAGTTTTCAGAAACCAGCGATATTAATCGAGTTGAAAAAGGGGAGGAGGGCGTGGGCGTTATCGCCGACGGCGTAGCCTACACCTATGCCAAGGAGGTCTATCCTTCCGCGTGGTTCCTGAAGCTGGGAATGATGCACCCTCTGCCTGAGAAGCTGGTGCGTGAGTTGGCCTCCAAGGTGAAAAAGATCTATGTGGTTGAAGAAAACGATCCGGTGATCGAGCAAGCGGTCAAGGCGATGGGTATTGCATGCATCGGCAAGGAAAAGGTGCCTCGTGTGCTTGAGCTTAATCCGGATCGTCTGCGCTCCGCGTTCTTCGATGAGGAGCCTGTCAAAATAGATACCGGTGACGTTCCTGCACGTCCCCCGGCCCTCTGTCCAGGTTGCACCCATCGCCCTGTGTTCCACATCCTCTCCCGATTGAAACCCGTTATCACCGGTGACATCGGCTGCTACACCTTAGGGGCGCTTCCTCCGCTTAACGCGATGGACACCTGCGTGGACATGGGTGCCTCCATTACAGTAGCCCACGGCATCCGCAAGGCGCTTGATCAGATCGAAGATGAGAAGCAAAAGCAGAAGAAGATCGTTGCGGTTATCGGCGACTCAACCTTCTACCACTCAGGCCTTACCGGGCTTGCCAACGCGGTATACAACTCCTCGCCCATCACGGTGGTGATAATGGACAACCGGATCACCGCGATGACCGGTCATCAGCAGCATCCTGGCACCGGCAAGACCCTTATGGGTGAAGAGACCACAGAGATCGACGCAGCAGAGGTTGCGCGTGCATTAGGGGTCAAACACGTATGGGTGGTTGATCCCAACAACTACAAGGAGACCAAAGAGGTGCTCAAGGAGGCGATTAGTCTTGATGAGCCCTCGGTTGTGGTCGCCAAACGAGCTTGTCCACTCTACGACCGCAGCGAGTGGCAAAAGCCCTACTGGATAAACACAGACGAATGCAACGGCTGCAAGATCTGCGTTGGCCTGGGATGTCCAGCCATCAGTTTCGACGCTGAGACTGAGAAAGCCAAGGTAACCGAGGTTCTTTGCACGGGCTGCTCGATCTGCGCCCAGGTCTGTCCGAAAGGAGCGATCCATGCCTCAGAAGACAACTAATATCTTCGTTGCCGGCGTAGGCGGCCAGGGGATTATCAAGTTCTCCAACCTTCTGTGTGAGGTTGCCATGCGTGCCGGTCTGGACGTGAAGAAGTCCGAGATCCACGGCATGGCCCAGCGCGGCGGATCGGTAACCACCCACGTTCGATTCGGCGAGAAGGTTTACTCACCCCTGATCCCCCAGGGCGGTGCCGACTTCATCTGCTCCATGGAGCACCTGGAGGCGGTTCGCCACATTGCGTTCCTAAACCGTGAGCAGGGTCGCCTCATCTACGACCCCTATGAGATCGCTCCGCCCGAGGTCTACACCGCGCAGCGCTCCTACCCCAAAGACATTGAGGAAAGACTTGCCAAGCTCGCTCCCAATCGGATAGCGCTGCCTGCGTTCGAAAACGCCTTGAAGATCGGCAATTCCCGTGCGCAGAACGTGATCATGCTGGGAGCACTCTCCACCTTCCTGCCGTTCGAGGACTCACTCTACGAGGAAGCGATCCGCGCCGGATTCAAGCCCAAGTACGTGGATATAAACATCAAGGCGTTTCACCTGGGTAAGGAACTTGCGTCACAGTGAAGAAGGAATAAAACCGCAGATTACGCAGATTATAGGATGAATCATAACCAGACTGATCAAAGGAGTCCACACTTCGTCATACCCTGCCGATTTTTACTCTGTGTCCTCTGTGGTTATTGTAAGGTAAATCATGCAGGATAAGATCACCAAGGCCCGCGATGCGATAGCGCAAGCCTCGAAGATTCTTGTGTTCACCGGAGCCGGTATCTCCAAGGAGTCAGGCGTCCCCACCTTCCGTGAGGCAGACGGATTGTGGGAAAAGTTCAAGGCCGAGGATTTTGCTACTCTGGATGCGTTCAAACGCAATCCTCGCGAGGTGTGGAAGTGGTATCGCGAGCGTCGTGCTCTGGCACTAAAGGTCAAGCCCAATCCCGGACACTACGCGGTGGCCAGTCTGGAATCCCTGCACTCCGATTTCCTGGTGGCCACCCAGAACATCGACAACCTCCACACCCGGGCTGGTTCAAAGAATGTAATAGAACTTCACGGCAACATCATGCACTCCTACTGCATGAAGTGCGGACACCTGGTGGACGAATCCGCTGGTGAACTCCCTGGTGAAGTCCCGAGTTGTCCCTGCGAGGACTGCGACGGCCTGATGCGGCCCAAGGTGGTATGGTTCGGTGAACAGCTTGACCCGCATGACCTTGAACGTTCATTCCAGTTCGTCTCGGAGTGCGACTGCTGCATAGTTATCGGCACCTCGGGTCTTGTCTATCCTGCCGCCCAGATTCCTTTCCTTGCGCGCCGCAACGATGCTACAATCATCGATGTAAATCCTGAGCCATCCGCGATTACACCGATCGCAGATTACTTCCTTGCGGGCCCTGCTGGCCAGATAATGCCTCAGCTTGTTGAAGAATAGGGGAGAAGTGCGTTACACATACGGACCCGTAGCCTCGCGCAGACTTGGGCTGTCCCTGGGCGTGGATATACTGTCCTACAAGACCTGCAGTCTTGACTGCATCTACTGCCAGCTGGGACGGACCTCGGATCTCACTATAGAACGCAAATCCTTTTTCCCCAGGGAAGAAATCCTTGCCGAAGTCGTGGAAATAGCAGCCCAGAATAACCTCGACTACGTCACATTTTCAGGCTCGGGCGAACCGACGCTCAATTCCGACATAGGCTGGCTGATCAGGGAGATCAAAAGCAAAAGCGGTAGACCGGTTGCGGTTCTTACCAACTCCACGCTTTTGTGGATGTTGGAAGTCCGTGAAGAGCTTATGGCAACAGATCTTGTTGTTCCCTCTCTCGATGCCGCCACCGAGGAGACCTGGCGCAGGCTGAACCGACCACATCCGGATCTGGAGTTCGATAAGGTTATCGAGGGTCTTGTGACCTTTGCCAACGAATACTCCGGCAATTTATGGGTTGAGATACTGCTGGTGAAGGGGGTAAACGATTCATCTGAGCACATCAAGGCATTACGTAGGGTTTTATCCCGAATGCGCTACACCAAGATTCACCTGAATACGGTGGTTCGGCCGCCGTCTGAAGGTTCTGCAGTAGCTCTTAGTTATGGGGAACTTGAGGAGATCGCCAAGCGCCTTCCTGCTGATACCGAAGCAGTGCTTCCCTTTCGTGAGAAGGTCAAGCAGATCAGCGCTCACGGCGAGGCTGAACGCATTCTTGCCGCAATTGCCCGTCGCCCCATGACTGTCGAACAGATTAAAGAGAGCCTCGGCATCACTGCAACCCGCGCGGGGATCATTCTAAGCGAGTTGATATCTAACGGCAAGGCAAAGCAAGTAACCCACGAAAATAAAGAGTTTTACGAAGCAAACCAAGAAGTTGCTTGAAGAGATAATGTGGAACAGGCTCTCCAGTCTGTTGAATAGTATCCGCAGGAACTGAACCACAGATTGAAACTCGTTTCACTCGTTTCCCTTCAGTAGAACTCCTTACGGTCGTTCTCCTTCGGAACGCAGATTGCACTGATCAGGGGTGTTTTAAATCTGCGTTAATCTGTGAAATCTGCGGTTTTGAACTAAGGTATCCACTCCGCGTCAAAGAATCCGGCCTTTATTACCCCGCCCCAGCCTTTGTCGTGGACCGCATCTGAGAAGATGATGTAGTCAGGGATGCCTGCGCCCGAATAGAGGCTCGAGAAGTAGCCGGAAAGCTTCAGGCCATCGGAGCCGATACCTTCAAAGATCAAGACCTTTTTTGCATCATTTAAGGGATTGGGATAGACGAAAACCGCAGCTATGGCTTCCGGGGGAAGTATCTCTTGGCTAACGACAAAACGATCCTCCTCGATCCTGATCGGTAGATCTTTCTCGATCCTTGCAGTAACCGCGTTCTGCTCCGCGTTGCCGAACAGGATGAGGTTGTAGGAGCTTATGATCTCTTCGGTCACCGCGGTATCCGGCACAATCCTTACAGTGCCGTTTGCCACTACCCACCATCGCTGCGCTTCGCCTGCGGCCTTATGCAACAGCTTTGTAGTGGTTTCATCGTCTGCTTGAGTCCCATAAACAAGGATGAAAGGTTCGTAGTAGGCACCTTTGATCGGCGGATGGGGGAGGAGGTAGGTATCGGTTTCTGCTACCTGCCAGACCCTTTCGGTCGTTGTCCCGAACTGCGCACCCTTCCTGGTTGATAGCAAGAGGTGGCGGGTTTTTTGAATTGCTTTCTCGAACACAATCGAGTCTGTCTTGGCTATCGTGGAGAGTGTGTCGTCGTCAATTATCAGCGCAATTTTAGTCCCTGCTTTCTCCTCGCGTAAGCGTAAGGCGAAACGGCTCACGTTGACCGTCCTGATGCGGTATCCATCATCCTCAACCCAGCCTTCAATCACTGCGTCCTGCCTTCGATCCTTTATTGCATGGATGTGCAGCCAGTAGGCGCCGTTGTTCTGTGTAAGGTCGGCGCTGCGGTAGTAAACGTGTTCAGGATAGGGATCGCGAACCTGTTTCTGCATGAACTCCATCATGCGAGGCCAGTTCACGCAGGCAATGCCGTCGTCTGACCACCAGTGGGGCTTCTCCGGCACCTCCTCGTAATGATAATCGAATCCCAGCCGATTTAACCTTTTAGCGTATAGCCTTGCCTGAAACGCGGGAACGTTGTCGTCGGCACCGCCCTGAAGGATGTAGATGGGCAGGTTGGATGCGTTCTCAAGCCGGGCAAGCTGGTTGTCTGTTCGCAGGACATGGTCGCGCACAGCCAGCTGCCAGGGTTCTGCGTACAGTATTGACTTCTGCCACGTCCATGGAACGTAAAGCTGATGGTTTGTCCAGCCTGCACCCGGAGATGCGGAGGCGAAGAGATCAGGATGCGTAAGTCCCACGTGCCAGACCCCGTGCCCGCCCATGGAGTGACCTGTGAGATGGATTCGATCCTCGTCTATGGGGTATCGTTCCTTGACCTGTTCCAGCACCTCAAGAGCGTCCAGCCTGCCCCAGTCCTGCCAGTCGAATCCGAACGGCCTGCGGTTGGTGGGCGAGACCACGAAAGCCCAGTCCTTCTGCGTATAGGCGTTCACAAGACCTATGGCCTCGACCCCTGCGCCGTGCAGGGAAAAGATTAAGGGGTATTTTCTGGCGGGATCGTAGTTTCGAGGAGGCATTATCCCGTAATACTGGACCGAGTTGTCGATTGCGGATATGAAGGTCTCTTTTCTCGACTGATCCGGCTCTCTGCAGCGCAGCTTGAGGGTGGCTTCGGTTCGACCGTTTTCCCAGACCACGGACACCGGCAGTATCAGGGTATCGCCGGGGATGGAGTCAGGGAGGAGGGCGCCGAGCGAGAACTTAAACGGGGCTTTGTAGAAGCTCATGGGAGCTACAGGAGGCAGATCAAAGGTATCCGAAACGAATCCATCTCCGCCGACTACCAGCTTTACATCCTCCAGCCAATCTTCCGTACTGTTGGAGAGGGGCAGGGCGGCAAGGAACGGGCCTGTGGAATCGGCATATACCAGATCAGGAAGCGCTGCGTCCTTTGTGATTAGCCTTACGTCATCATCTACAGGAATGAGCATGAACTTTACCTTATCGTCGCCCGCACCGCCCAGGCGCAGCCAGATGTGGTTGAGACCGGAATCGAGCATCACCGGCACCTGAACGTAGCCTTTCCCGTAGATGTCTCCTGCGTAGCTCTGGCTGTTGACAAGGAAACCGCACCGCATGGCAACTGCCAGGGCGCAGGAACGTTCCGGAACCTCGACTTCCGCATAGGCGTAGCCTGAGTTGAAAAGGGCTGAGATTCCGTAAAAATCCTGCAGGGTATCCCACTTCACGTTTGGATAGTTGGTGGTAAGCCAACCGCTGGAATCGAGTTCTACTTTCTCCCAGACTACCCATCCGCCGGTGGCCATCACACTGAAATGAGTATCGCCTTTCTTGGGGATGTAGCGTGAGCCGTCTTCAGGCTCTGGCAGGTTTCGCCAGCCTGCCTCGCGCACCCCTCTCAGAAACGGGCCGCACACCAGGTACTCCTGTGGAAAGATGGTGTCCTGGATTGAAGGAACTGCACAAAGCAAACTCAAAATCAAAAACATGGAATGCCTCCTTGGGTTGGTAGGATGTTTTCAGGATGCTAAGCGAAGCTTGAGGAAAGTCAAGGGAATTAGGTATGTAGTGCGGGGCTTTAGCCCCGCTAGAAAGGCTAGGCGAACCTAAAGGTTCGCGCTACAGGGCTATTATTAGAATCAGGGGGTAGTCAAAGGTCGACCTTAATCAAGGCACGTCAGATATATGAGATCGCCGCGCTCCCTTCGGGAGCTCGCGATGACACCCTCACCTCTGCGATCTTTTTAGCCGAAGGGTAAAAAGGAGCATTAAGGCCCGATTGAATAAATTGCGGGCTGACCTAAAGGTCAGCCCCTACTTTTAACTTAGTCGGTCGCAATGACGGGATGTTTTGGAGTGCCTTGTTGCAGGAACTTTCCTGTCGAAAGTTTGGGGGTGAGAGTTTTGCGATCTTTTTAGCCGAAGGGTAAAAAGGAGCATTAAGCGACACGGTCGTTGCACTCCATAATTTCATTCCAATCTTTTCCCTGCAGGGGAAAAGGAGGATATAAAGGTTGACTCGTTAGGAGGAAGTGGTATAATTCCGCGTGGCCAAGCCTTTTCAGTTTTTCACCGAGCAGGGCATAGTCTATTACTCAGGTTACAAAGCCGACAACCTCAAAGCGCTTTTGACCGGTCTGCGCGGGGTGCCGTCATCCTCTATATTCTATCACCTCTATCACTCGCTTCTGCGCCGGCACTTTACCACCACCGACTACATGAACGACTTTGCTCAGTGGGTATGGGGGGTGCTCTGGCAGAAGACGTTGGGGGAGAAGCTTGCCTCGTTTGATCCTTTAGAGTTTACGCGTCTGCGCGACGCACGCGCTCGGCTTATAGAGATCGTTGATGCTTACGTAGGGGAGACCGAGTACTTCCTGCGCGTATCCGAGGAGCAGGCCTTCTACTTCCTGTGTATGAAGAGTTTCGTTTATCCCTTAGGTGTTCAGGCCTCGAGTCTACCTGAGCTCATGCAGGCACTGCGTGTGGTCTCACCGCAGAGCATTTTTTATCATCTCATAGAGTCCAGGCTTCGTCTACGTGAGCCTACCAACGATCTTTCCGACTGGCTTAAGACACAACTGGATATGCCTGATCTTGCCGCGACCATCAACACCTTCTCTCCCTACGAGTACAACCTGGAAGAGTTAAGAAACAAGATAATAGCCGTGGTCCATGATGCCATCAAGTAACAACAAACATCACCTTGAGGATTACGCCCCGATCGTTACCTCGGGTGTTATCAGGGAGATAGAGGAGCTGGCGCGTTTGCTGGGTCCGGTAAGGATCGTCCACGTTAACTCAACCAAGGAGGGGGGAGGCGTTGCAGAGATCCTCGGCTGGTTCATACCGATTATTGAAGAGTTGGGTATGAAGGTGGATTGGGAGGTCATAACCGGCGAGAAAGATTTCTTCACCATTACAAAGAAGTTCCACAACGCCCTTCACGGCCAGCCCGAGGAATTCACCGAGGAGATGTTTGCCGCATATCTTGATAACGTTGGCAAAAACGCTCCCAAGATACCTGAGGATGTCGACTTCGTGGTGATACACGATCCCCAGCCGGTGGCGATGATTGAACGCTACCCTGATCGCTCCAATCGCTGGGCCTGGCGCTGCCACATCGATCTATCCGAGGCCGATCTCAGGGTCTGGGGTTTCCTGAGGCCGTTCGTTGAACGCTACGATGGGGCGGTGTTCCATCTGCCTCAGTACACTAAGAACCTGATGGCGCCGCAGTTCATCGTCCCGCCGGCGATAGACCCACTTGCACCGAAGAACGAGAAACTCTCCGAGGAGGAGGTCTCTTCGACACTTCACAAGCTAGGTGTAGCGAATGACAAACGCATCATTCTGCAGGTCGCGCGGTTTGATAGATTGAAGGGTCCCTTTGGCGCCATAGAGGCCTTCAGGCTGGTGCGACGCTGGTATGACTGCCGCTTGATACTTGCCGGAGGTTCTGCCACCGACGATCCTGAAAGTCAGGCGGTGCTTGCCGAGATTCAAGATATGGCCGGAGATGACCCAGACATCCATATCCTCAACCTGCCGCCGGACTCGCACCGAGAGATAAACGCGCTTCAGCGTGCGGCCACCGTAGTTGTCCAGAACTCAAGGCGGGAAGGATTCGGACTCACCGTGACCGAGGCGATGTGGAAAGCCAAGCCGGTGGTGGGAACCGATATCGGCGGCATCCGGCATCAGATAATGCATGGGGTTTCCGGATTCCTTACCCACTCGGTAGAAGGTCTTGCCTATCGAATCCGACAACTTTTTGGCAACGAGAACATAGCAAAGCGCTTCGGTCAGCAGGCACGGGAGTATGTGCGCAACAACCTGTTGGTTCCGCATCACATCCGCCGCTGGCTTCTTGTATTTCACTCCTTGCGCAGGAAGAACGGCGACCTGATAACACTGTAACACCCCACGAAATCACAGAGTGATTTCGCGGGGACCCCAATTAAATGCTCCTTTTTCGTCTGGAAGGCTAAAAAGATCGCAGGATTAAAAAATGTCGGGCCGGTTTATAACCGGCCCTTTCGTTGTTTTTTTGCGAACTTTTTGACGTTAGTCAAAAAGGAGCAATTAGCTTCGGGGTTCCCCGCGAAGTTACGCAGTAACTTCGTGGGGTGTCATTCTACCTCGATCTCTTTGGCCCTGGCCTTGTCAGACTTGGGGAAGGTTATCTCCAGAACGCCTTCCTTATAGCTGGCCTTGGCCTTGTCAGACTCAACCTCGATCGGTAAGGAGACCACACGCTGAAACTTCCCGTAGGCATGCTCTACGCGATGGAAGTGCCGATCCTTCTCCTCGGCCTCATGCCGCCGCTCCCCTGAGATCACAAGGTTGTCACCGACGGTCTGGATCTTGATGTCTTCCTTCTTCATGCCCGGGATCTCGGCACGGACAACGAGTGAGTCCTTGGTCTCCTCAATATCAACAGCTGGGCCCCACAATGTTGGATACCCCTCGCTTGGCCAGCGGCCGAAGAACGAGTCGAACAACCGATCCATATCACGGCGGAATGAGTCAATTCCCCAGAAGGGGTCGTATCTCTTTATCTTACCCATTTTTGCAAACCTCCTTATGGTCTTGAAGTTTCCTGACGGCTTTTAACCCGTCAACTATATTATAGTTTGCTAAAATGGATTGTCAAGCCCGTTAAAAGGTCTGCACCTCAAGAGATAGTTACTAAGGTTACGCAGAATGAAGGGAGGGTAGCGATCTCATAGGACTCCTTGCAATGACACCCCCTCCTTAATCCTCCCCCATCAAGGGGGAGGAGACAAGGAGTCATTGCGAGCAAGCCGAAGGCTTGCGTGGCTCAGAAGGATGAGGCTCGCCGAATAATCTTATATGTGGCACGATGTGAATGTAGAGGAGTCCTTTTAAGATCTCTCGATAGCTGGTGATTTAAGGACTCGGATAATCCGCGGTTCGATGATATATAGGTACATATGAGATTGCTCCGTAGCCGTCGTCCTTCGGAGCTTCGTCCGTCCTTGCAATGACAAAAGCAATGTGGATCGGAGGCTTTCGTCCGTTCGGATACAATAGCTGGAAGGACACAACCAAGCATCCTCCGTCATCGCGACTGACCGAATGAAGGGAGGCGATCTCAACCCCTTGCTACCTGGTAACGATGTATTGCTCAGTCGCCGGACGGAGATTAAGCAACAGGCAGGGGTAAGGTTTCGTCTTAATGGAAAAGATGAACTCTTTGATTGCTCGCTACCGGATATTGGCTTCCAGACAACTTGCTCGTAGGGGATGGATGCGTTGTCTTATATGGGGGGCAGTCAAGGCAACGCTCGAGGGGGTGGCGTTTTTCTTCGGCATAACCAACGTATGGATGCGTGTTAGCATCGGGCTTATCTGGGTGGGTATCGTGGCGGCGGCAATTATACTTTTTATTACTACCAAACGCAGCCTTAAGTTGCTGGAGCAAGAGAAAGGTCTGCGGGTTTTCCTCAGGCTTCAGATTGTTGCTTTAATACTTCTCGGCATCCAGTTACCCCTTTTATCTTTTGCGGTTTTCTTTGCTGATGGTCTTGTGACTATAGTTTCCACATTTCTCTTTGTTATTTCGGGCTACTCTGTATCGGTAAGGCTTCGCGACAAACACTGACCTTTTCTGGTCGCGTTAACCTTCTTTAAGGGTGACTTAGCATTTACCCTCAGCATACTTGACAATTCCTTTTTCTAAGATAGGATGATGCCGTGAGATCAGAGAGAAGCAAAAAGACCGGGCAGGAGAATTTATCCGGGCGTTCTTCAAAAAAGAAGAAACGTCGTCTTCTGGTGGTCTCCAACCGTAGTCCCTATTACCTGGAATCAACAGGTGGCACCATGCGCATGGTCCGCAACGTCAGTGGTATGGTTACCGGTCTGGAACCGGTGCTTAGCTCAACAAAAGGGATGTGGATAGCATGGGGAACGGCTCCTGAGAACTGTTCTGCCGATACCTATCGTATTCCACCCTCCAATCCTACCTTTGATCTTAAACTTATCCCCCTTGATTTTGACGAACTCAAGCACTTTTACCTGGGTTTTTCCAACTCCACGCTCTGGCCGCTTGCCCATAATTTCCTTGGCCGTACCGCTTATCTTGAGGAAGACTGGCGGGTCTATGTGGCTGTGAATCAAAAATTTGCCGCCGCGGTTGCCCAAGAGGCAAAGCCTTCTGATCTCATCTGGGTAAACGACTATCATCTGGCCCTTGTTCCAATGATGCTGCGTTCGCTGCGTGTGCGTTCGAAGATCGGTTTCTTCTGGCACATACCTTTTCCCCCTTTTGATCTTTTCAGAACACTGCCCTGGCGTAAGGAGTTTCTTGAAGGGTTGATCAAAGCCGACCTTATTGGGTTTCACTGCCGGTCGTACGTTCAGAACTTCCTGCACGCCGTAGAGGATATATTGAAGAGGGATGTTTCCTTTGGCAAGGGGTTGATTCGTAATAAGCGGACGGTTAAGGTGGAGGCATTCCCGATGGGGGTGGATTACCCAGGGATTCAAGAGCTTGTCCATAAAGAAGAGACCCAGGAGGCGGCCAAGCGCCTGCGGCAGGATATTGGGGTGGAGCACATCGTTCTGGGTGTGGACAGGCTTGACTACTCCAAGGGTATACCCGAGCGTCTTGCGGCAGTGGAGAGGTTCCTTGAGGAGAATCCTCGTTACCTGGGCAAGATCTCGTTTGTACAGATATCGGTTCCGAGTCGCATTCAGATCCCTGAATACTATCGAATGAGACAGGAGGTTGAGAATGCGGTTGGAAGGATAAACGGCCGATTTGCACATGCTGCCTGGACCCCGGTTTACTACTACTTTCGTGCCTTGCCTTTTGAGGAACTCGTCACCTATTATCTCGCCGCGGATCTATGTTTTGTTACACCCCTGCGTGATGGCATGAACCTTATAGCCAAGGAGTACGTGGCGGCTCAGGATCCACAAAAAGGGATGCTTGTGCTTTCGGAGTTTGCGGGTGCTGCCGAGGAACTGAAGGAAGCGGTGATCGTGAATCCTTACAGTATACCTTCGCTTGTCCGTGGGCTCAAGGAAGCACTTGAGATAAATGTTGCAGAAAGGCGCACACGTATGAGCCGGATGCGTAAACGTCTGCGCCGCAAAAACGTTGAGAAATGGGGCAGGGCATTCCTGGATCGTTTGAAGGAGTCTTCTTACGATGGTAAGAGGGTACGGAGGAAGAAGGTATGAGCCAGAAGGATGAGTTGTTGAATCGCATTAAGTCTTCTTCAGGGCTTTTGTTGCTTTTTGATTTTGACGGGACCCTTGTTGATATAGCCCCGACACCTGATTCGGTTATCCCTCCGCCTGAGTTAAAGATAGTCCTGCGACAGCTTTTAGAGCGTCCCATGACTAACGTGGCGATCCTCAGCGGAAGAAGCCTTTCAGAGCTGCAGGAGTTTATTCCATCTACAATCCCTGTTGCGCTTGCCGGATGTCATGGGTGCGAGCTTCAGATGCCTGGAGAGCTTGAACAGTCCATACTTGATGATGAAGCGATTCAGCAAGATTTAGATGTTTTTGCGACAAGCCTTGAAGAGCTCGCGGACTGGCCAGGCATAATTATCGAGCACAAAGGATGTGCCGTTGCCATGCACTACCGCCTCGCCGATGAAACGACGGTAGAGCACGCCTACGAGGAGTTTTACTCTAAAGCCGAAGCTCTTGAGAGCTACGAGGAGATGGAGATCGTCGAAGGCAAGGAGGTTGTGGAGCTGCGTCCTTCAGGCATGAACAAGGGGATTGCGGTCTCCTTCCTTGTCGAAAACTTTTGTCCCTCAGACAACGCGCTGATCGTCTACTTTGGTGACGACACCACCGACCGTGATGGTTTTGCAGCGTTGCCTGAGGGTGCACTTCGAGTAGCGGTGGGGGAGAAGCTGGCCGATCAAGCCGATTACGTGTTTTCCTCCCCGGCCGAGTTGCTTGAACTGATTCGAGGATTGCTTCAATGACCTATAACCGTTTACTTGAAGAATACTCCCCAACCGAGGCGCGGAACGCCGGGGAGTTCGGTCTCATTGAGTGGTTGTTCCTGCTTTACGAGATAGCCGCGATTATCCTTATCTTCGGCACACTTGTTAAGATATTGGATAGAACCTATGTCGGGCCGGTGCTGGATGTTGTTTCCCAGAATGCCCCTGCGGCGATCCTTCTGGTGCTTTTGTTCTTACATATAGGTGTCCTGCTCGTGTTCTTTATCCTCAGGAAGCCGATCGCCCTGTACCTGGTTATTGGATTCCTCGGCCTGATGGCGGTTTTCTCCATTGTTGAGTTTTTTATGGGCAATGCAACCGGCTACAACATAGCGGGTTTGCTTGTTTCGATCTTTTGGATTGCCTACCTTAGCTACTCAAAGCGAATGAAGCTGCGCTTCTTATACAATGGGTGGTTTTCTGCGGCCCTGCGTCGTATCTACTGCCCTCACTGTAAAAGGGAAGTCACCCTGGATGCGGAAGGCTGCGGCGACGAGTTAACTGAGGATGAACGTTTTGAAGCGTTCTGTGAACGGATAACCAACGTAGAGGTTCCTGCAGACGTGCGCGTGGCACAGATAGGGCTTCTTGAAAAACGCTTCGGAAAAAAGGCCCTGGGTTTTCTCACCGAGCAATACAAAAAGCAAGAGTCCTCTGAGTTTGCTTCCGCCAAGATACTCTCTGCGCTTTCCCATGCTCTTGGAATGGGCAAAAAGCAGGATTAGTGTTTTTCACTTAAACCGTCTGGGAATTAGCCATCACAGGGTGGTGATTTGACGAGTTGCAGATTGATAAGCCATCTTGACCTGATGTGGTAACTCCCGCACTCATACCGACAGTCCGAAAGAGAAAACAATCTATGATCACCACACTTAAAACATTACTGCCGTCTCCAGTGGAACAAGGAAGATATGTGCGACCCTACATTGTTATCAGGCAGCAAGGGATCGAGATCGTCAAGCAAAAGACAGGGAAGTTGATGAAGTTCCTATCAAGATGATTGTAGCCGATGGAGCGGAGTCCGGCTTCTGTCCTGCGGGGGTGCAAGAAGCGATAGAGAGGCACTCTTGTCTGCGCCACACTGGACTGGATAATCTACACCCCTCCCTTGACGGGAGGGGGTAGGGGGAGGGTGAACTAATGCTCCTTTTGTCCCTTTGGGATAAAAGATCGCAAGCGGCCAAAGGTTTCTATGGAGAAGCGGAAGGAAAGATTGAAAACGATTCTTCGGTGGTCCCACCGCAGCTGCCCAGCAGACCTGTGGGGTGGAGTTGTGCTGTTGTATCCGAACGGACGAAGCTCCGAAGAACGACGGTTACGAAGCGAATCGGTTGAATGTCCAAGCTCATCTCGGCTTTAGGTTTTTGCTGTGTCTTTGGCCGCTACAACTTTAGGAGTTGCTGCCTCTGGGGGAGAGGGAAAGAGATGTGTGTTACGGGTGTTACGGGTGTGTTACGGGGGGGGGGTTGACAAATCCTGATTTTTGAGTAGAGTAAACATATGGACTCTCAAGAGAAGCTGGAAGCCCTGGGGGTTGCTGCCCAGTATGACCTGTGCGGTGCGTGTTGTAATCCCAAGAACGATCCAAAAGCGCATCGCCAGCGTGGGCATATGGAGCGCTGGGTTTACCCTGCCGCCCTGCCTGACGGCCGTTCCATACTTCTAATGAAGGTCCTTATGTCCAACGTCTGTGAGAACAACTGCCTCTACTGCGTTAACCGGCGAGGCAACGACCAGCCTATCCTATCCTTTGCGCCACAGGAACTTGCCTCGCTCTTCATGAGGATGTTTCACGCCAACCTTGTGCAGGGGCTATTTTTGTCCTCGGCGATCTTCAAGAGCGCTGTCCAGACGATGGATCGGATGATCAAAACGGTTGAGCTTTTACGCTATCGGTATCGGTTCCAGGGATATATTCATCTTAAGGTTCTTCCAGGAGCCGGTATATCGCAACTTGAACGTGCGGTAAAGCTTGCCGACAGGGTAAGCGTTAACCTTGAGGCCCCATCCGTGTCCAGGCTTTCAAAAATCGCACCTCAGAAGAGATTTAGTGAGGAGCTTCTCAGCCGCATCCGCTTACTCTCCAGGTTAATAAAACAGGCCAATCACGGCAAGCGCTACGGCCCAAAAGGACAGACCACACAGTTCGTGGTGGGTGCTGCAGGTGAGTCGGATACCGAGATTTTAGGCATCTCCAAGAATCTTTACGATAAGCTTGACCTTTCACGTATCTACTTCAGCGCGTTTCAACCTGCAGTAGGTACGCCGCTTGATGGGCTTAAGCCAACGCCCCTACTGCGAGAGCACCGGCTCTACCAAGCTGACTTCCTCTTTCGACGCTACGGGTTCTCAATGGAAGAGATCGGGTTTACTGAAGAGGGGAATCTTCCTTTAAGAAAAGACCCCAAGACGATCTGGGCCGAGGGACATCCGGAATACTTTCCTGTAGAGGTAAATACCGCACCCAAAGAGCTTCTTCTAAGAATCCCAGGGTTCGGCCCCATCACCGTTAAACGAATCCTGCGTATCCGCACAGAACACCGAATCCGCAGCCTTGATCAGCTTAAACGCATGGGGGCAGTTACCAGGAACGCGCTCGGCTACGTCCTGCTTGACGGACACCTGCCAGGCAAACCTTCCTCCTCACAGCTCGATATCTGGCAGCCTGAGCCGGTTAGCTTTGCCGTAACCCGTAACACCCCGTAACATCCCGTACCCCTTCGGGGTAGAGTCTGCCCCTTGAAGTATTTTATACTTCATGCTGCTTCGATTCAATCGGTTAAATATTCAATCCCTTTGGTAATTTCTTAAACCTTTGCCTTTGCCAGAAAAGGGGAGATTTACTTGACTTGCTCCTTAATCATGTTACAATCCAATTGAACGTAAAATCTTACATGTGCATGGCGCACTTGCACTTAGGCCCAAAAACAGGTGTAACATTTGCATTACAGTTGACAAGGGCTATTTTTTGACTATTCTTATGTATGGAAGTTATAGTTGACAAAAAGACCCAAGAATTTTGGGCGAGCCGCATGCTCAACCCTGATCTTCTTGACGGTGCGATCGATCTTATCAAGGATAAGTTGGGCACCCGCATCGAAGAGGTCAGGGCGGATAAACTAGGTATCCACTTTATCTCCGACGGTCGGATCATAATGTCCCTTTACGCCTCCTACCCTTATCTGCGCGTCTCGTTTGCCCCTGCAGCCGGGCTTCTGCTTCAAGAGGACGAATCATTCGAGGTACATCGGTACAACTTCTGGGAAACAACCTGGCGTATGACTCATGAGTGCTACACCGGAATGTCTATCTGGATCGCTGAGCGTAAGCATCTTAAGGCCTTTGACAAACTTCTTGGAAGGATTAAGGAAGGTCGCGGTTGACGGAATCCGCAGGATTCCTTTAATCCCTGGAAAGGCTTAGTTAACGTTAAAAAGGCCCCGGTTTTGCGGGGCCTTACTCTTTATGTCACCTGAAGTGGTTGAGAGGATATCCGGTCGAATCATTCAGGGACTTATAACATCAGTGGATTGTTCTCGGGGTCCCCGAGCGAATACGAGGTATTCGCTTGGGGTGAATTAACTCCCCGGGAGGGATTCGAACCCCCGACCTAGTGGTTAACAGCCACCCGCTCTTCCGCTGAGCTACCGGGGAATTTGAGGGAGTATAGTCGAGAAAAATCGCGTGTCAAGACAACCTGTGGAGGCTGTAGGCCAATCCAAGATTGAATTGTGATACTATTTAGTTTGATTATGTCTAAAATACTTGACAATGAGGGGGGGGCTATAATGAAGGTACCCGGGGGTGCATAAGGCATCTTCGTGAAAAAATCAAACAAAGGAGGACGTAATGTCCAAAAAACTCCTTATCATCGCCGCGGTTGCGGTGATGCTCGTGGGCGGGGCAACCGCCCCCACTTGACAAACGAGGATTTTGTCTTAACATTAATAAACATTAATAGCGGAGGTCTACATGAAAAGGATTTGCCAGCTTAGTGTAGCAGTAAGCCTGCTACTTGTTACCATCCCGCTCTATGGGGGCTGGATACGCACCTATGGAGGGGAATATGGTGACCGCGGTAAGTGGGTGGAGCAGACCTCAGACGGAGGCTACATCATTACAGGACACTTCGGACTTCCCTATAATCCTTACTTACACCAAGATCTTTATCTTCTCAAGGTAGATTCCGTAGGCGATACCCTATGGGCACGCAATTACTGGGCATTGCCAACACATATGGCGGAAGGCTACTGCGTTCAGCAGACCTCGGACGGAGGATATGTTATCGTAGGGATGAACTTCACACGACTATGGGTCTTAAAGACTGATGAGAATGGCGACACCTTGTGGACTCTAGAATGGGGAGTTTCCGGCCCCTGCGTGCGAGAGGCCCAGGATGACGGTTATATAATCACAGGCTCCGCGTCCACCCAAGAATATGGTTATGAGCTATTAGTCTCCAAAATCGATACGGGACGCGTGGTGTGGACGCGCGAGTACGGCGGAGAATATCGGCAGGAGGGTACCAGTCTGCAGCTGACATCAGATGGAGGTTACATCGTCACTGGGGTAACAGAGCAGGAACTTGGCGGGCCAAACGATCCATGGTTATTGAAGACCGATGTAGATGGCGACTCCCTTTGGGCACGCGCCTATAGCGTGGGGGACGAGGAACTAAATGCCAGGAGCGACTGCGTTCAGGAAACATCGGACGGAGGCTATATCATAAGCGGAATAACGAATGGGAGCTTATTCATCTTGAAGACCGACTCGGTGGGCGATTCGTTGTGGGCGCGCATCTACGGCGACGGCGTCACTGATGGCACCTTCCGCACCTCCATTTGTCAGACAGCTAATGGTGGATATATCATCGCAAGTACGAAAAGATACTCGGACTCTACAAGCGCAGTTTGGCTCTTAAAGGCCAATGAGCTGGGCGATACGCTTTGGACACGTACCTTTGGCAACGCTTGGGATAGGAACAGAAGCAACTGCGTTCAAGTAACCTCAGATGGAGGTTATATCATCACTGGATACATGGAATCTTACAGTCCTGGCGGCTCAAAGGACATCTTGCTCATAAAGACCGATTCTCTCGGCTATGTGAGCGTTGAAGAGGAGCCAGTTATGGAGTCTGTCATCCAGCTTTCAGCATCCCTCAACCGGCTCTCATACGACGTCCCCGGCGAGGCGCAGCTTACCCTCTACTCCGCCGACGGCCGCAAGGTACTCGAAGAAACTATCGAGGGCAAAGGCATCTGGACGCCCTCCCCGCCCTCCTCCCTCCTCCCCGCAGGAGTGTATTTCGCCAGGGTGAAGTCCAACTCAAGCAGTGCTGTTGGCAAGATTGTAATCCTCCACTAAACCTTGACAAATCCCTGGTTTGTCTTATATTAACGTTGGAGGTATACATGAAAAGGACTTCACGTATCATCATAGTAGCAAGCCTGCTACTTGTTAGCGTCCCGCTCTCTGCAGGGTGGATTCATACCTATGGAGGGATAGGTGAGGATGGTGGTTACTGGGTGGAGCAAACCCCGGATGGGGGCTACATCGTCGCAGGTCACTCCATGAAAGGAAGGTGGGATTATTTTTACCTCGTCAAGACGGATTCCCTAGGAGATACATTATGGACCCGTACCCCCCTGTCGAGTGGGGACGGATCCGAACGTGGAGCTCGTTGTGTTCAGCAGACCTCGGACGGGGGCTACATCGTCGCAGGAGAAAGGGCAGGCTGGACAGCGGTTTTAAAAACTGATGAGAATGGCGACTCCTTGTGGTGGAGGATTTTCACTTCCATGCGGCCCACTCTAGGCACCTGCGTGCGAGAGACCTCGGATGGAGGATATGTAATATCAGGGAGATACGGGCTTCTAAAGCTCGACTCGGCGGGTGACTCGGTTTGGATGCGTTTGTATGAAGAGAAGAGCAGGCACTTGCAACTGACCCATGATGGTGGCTATATCACTACAGGACAACAATATGCTGGTGACAAGGGATGGTTAGTACGGTTAATGAGAACCGATGGGGACGGCGATTCCCTTTGGGCATGCCTCTATAGTTTAGGGGAGGAGAGACCATTCGCTATGGGCTGCTGCGTTCAGGAGACCTCGGACGGCGGGTATATCATAAGCGGAGAGACGAGGCGTGTTGGTGTGCCCGATTCAAGCAAGTTGTTCATCTTAAAGACCGATGCAAGCGGGGACTCTCTTTGGGCGCACCTCTATGGTAGCGAAGGTTACAACATCGGTTACTCCATTTGCCAGACCCCTGATGGCGGCTATATCATCACAGGTGTGAAGGAACTCAAGCAGTTCACAGGTGGGGTTTGGCTCCTAAAGACCGATGAGCACGGGGATACGCTTTGGACGCGCACCTTTGGCAACAAAGCTGAGGACAAAGGGCGCTGCGTTCAGGTGACCTCAGATGGAGGTTATGTTATCTGCGGGTCGACAGGCTCCTACTGTCCCTGGGGCAGAGGAACGGAGGTTCTCTTGATAAAGACCGATTCTCTCGGCTATGTGAGCCTTGAAGAGGAGCCAGTTATGGAGTCCCCCATCCGCCTTGAAGCGTCCCTCAACCGCCTTGCCTACGATGTCCCTGGCGAAGCAAAACTTACCCTCTACTCCGCCGACGGGCGTAAGGTGCTTGAAGAAACCATCCAGGGCAAAGGCACCTGGACGCCCTCCCCGCCCTCCTCCCAGCCCTCCGGCGTCTACTTCGCACGGGTTGAGGGTGGGGCGTCATACCAAACGAAGAAAGTGGTCTTAGTCAAATAACTTCCCCTCCCCTGGTGGGAGGGGATTAAGGGGAGGGGGATAAGCCCGTCGGGGCCGACCTTCAGGGCGATATGTAGAACAGACACTCCTGTCTGTTTGCGCAGGCTGGAGAGCCTGCACCACATTCTTTTCAGCCGTTAAGGGTTGCATCTGGATTGTTTTTGCGTATTATTGAGGCAAACTGAGAGGAGTTGGCTTCATTCTTTAGGTTGAAGTTGAATCGAACATTGCCAATTTAAGCGTCTATAATAAGTGCCCTTAGGAACTTCGTCTTAATCGCAACTCTGTTCATTAAGGTTTAGGTATGAAGATTAAAGGAGAGTAAGATGATTGACAGTAAACGCCAACGCGCGCTGAATCGTGCCCAGAAACTGCGCGAGCGAATCGAAGAATATCTTGAATCCAGAAAGACAATCCACACCGGCTTTGACGTGGTTGAAGATGTCGAGGTACGCAAGCGTCGTATCCTGGACGCCTTGGGTGGAACCCAGGAGCAGTGGAACGACTGGCACTGGCAGCTTAGAAACCGTATCCGTGATGTGGACACCCTGGCCCGGCTAATCGAACTCGAGGAGCAGGATCTGGCAGACATCACCAGGGTCGGAAGGCATTACCGCTGGGCGGTCTCGCCCTACTACCTTTCCCTGGCCGACTTCTCCGATCGTTTCGGTCCCATAAAGCTTCAAGCTATTCCATTGATAGCCGAGCTTACCGTGTCGGGTGGAACACTTGATCCCATGGGGGAGGAGTATACCTCGCCTGCCCCTGCCATCACCCGGCGCTACCCTGACCGGTTGATAATCCTCGCCTCAAACATCTGTCCCACCTACTGCCGACATTGTCAGCGCCGAAGGCTTCTCGGTCAGAAAGACCATCACACAGATTGGGGAAAGATCGAATCCTCGATCAAGTATATCCGCGACAACCCCGAGATTCGTGACGTTTTGATCACAGGCGGCGATCCACTGACCCGGGAGGATGAGGATATCGAACGTATGCTTTCGACTTTGCGTAAGATAGACCACGTCGAGATAATCCGCATCGGCTCACGCACACCGGTAACCATGCCACAGCGCATCACACCTGAGCTGGTAAAGATGCTTAGCAAGTATCACCCCTTTTTCTTCAACACCCAGTTCAACCATCCGCGCGAGATAACACCGGATTCTGCCAGAGCCTGCCAGATGCTTGCCGATGCTGGCATCCCCATGGGCAACCAGATGGTGCTTCTGAATGGGATCAACGACCGATGCAGCGTGGTTAAGGCACTCAATCAGGAACTCTTGAAGATCAGGGTGAAACCTTACTACATCTTCCACGCCAAGGAGATCAAGGGCGCGCTCCATTTCGTGACCTCGGTGGACAAGGGGATCGAGATAATGGAGTTTTTGCGCGGCTACACCTCTGGCCTTGCGATTCCCTGCTACATCATCAACGCGCCTCACGGTCTTGGCAAGACCCCGATACTGCCTCAATACGTGCTCTCCCGGGGCCCGGATTTCATAACTATCCGCACCTGGGAGAACAAGGTCGTGCGCTACCCCAACCGCCGGGAAGTGGACATACGGCAATTCTAATTAACCGCAGATTTCGCAGATTTCACGGATTAAACCACCTACCCCTTGATAGGAGAGGGTAGGGTGGGGGTGAGGAAAGTCCCCCTTATCAAGGGGGAATAAAAGGGGGATCCCTCCGTCCGCTCTCGAAGAGCGTCCACCTCCCTTATCAAGGGAGGCTTTTGTTTGGAGTGCGACAACCATGTTGTCGCCGCAACGACACGGTCGTTGCACTCCAGAGAAGCAGTTTTAATCCGCAGATTAGAACTCCTTACAGTCGTTCTCCTTCGGAACGCAGATGGCGCAGATTAAATCCCCCTCCTTGGTGGACAGCGTGCCCCTTGGGGTGCCAATTTTACTGCACCCCATAGGGTAGGGGGTTAGGGGGCGGGGAGTTCGATACCCCTTCCCCCGGCGTTTTGTCAGCGGCTAATTGACATCCCACTGGCCCACTGGCCAGTTGGCTGTTAGCCGTCAGCCGTGAGCTTTTAGGAGGGTGAGCTGAAGCTTGGCGATAGACTGTAATCATACCTCCCCCTCAACGGGGGAGGGTAGGGTGGGGGTGATCTACCGTTTCCTCAGCGACGCTTCACCCTCCCCTTTATCCCCTCCCGTCGAGGGAGGGGTACTTTTGGAGAGCACTTGACACCCAGCATAACCCACGTTAAAATCGCCAGCCCACGTAGTGCGAGGCTTTAGCCTCGCAGCGAACCTAAAGGTTCGCGCTACATGTTCGCCTTGACTTAAATCAACCTTTCTTATACAATACCTGATGGCTAAACCAAAAGAACGTAAGCCCCAACCCAACCCGAAAGAATGGAAGTGGTGCAAGCACCCGGAGTGTATGAAGCAAGCTCAACAGCTTGAGGGGTTCGGTGGAGTAAACGAACAAGAGTTAATGAGAGAGTATTCGGAGCTTTGCGCCATCTTTCTTGAGGATTACTGCTGGGGACACCTTAGTAACAAAGCTGAATATAGAGTGAAAATTCAAAAAAGTATCCAAGAAGGCCACTTACTCATCGGTCGCCGCAACGACGCGGTAGTTGCGCTCCAGAGTTATTCTCTCGGATTATTTCCCCCCTCCCTGGTGGAGGGGGACAAAGGGGGAGGGGATGCTTGACACCTCGCATAACCTACATTAAAATCGCACATGGCTAAACCCAAAGGGCGCAAACCCGCAAAAGATTCCAAACCCCCCGACCCGAAAGTATGGAAGGGATGTAAAGCTGAAGGATGTACGAAGTACGCCCCCTTCCTTGAAGAATATTGCTGGAAGCATTTGTCCGATGATAAGAAAACCGCTTATAAAAGGAAGATTGAGTTGTGGGCAAAAACGGAACAACATTTAGAGAGAGCCAACCTTCAAGAAGTCAATCTGGAGGGGGCAGACCTCTCTAGGTCTTTACTCGACAAAGCAGTTCTACGAAATGCGAATCTGAAAGGTGCTTATCTTCGAGACGCTAGGCTCTATGGGGCCCTTCTCTTTGGTTGTAGTTTAGAAGGTGCACACTTAGAAAGGGCTTTTATGTGGAAGGCTGATCTTAAAGATACCAACCTTGACAAAGCGATTTTCAGCGGGGCCAACCTTGGTCAAGCCTATTTGAGCGGGGCAATATGGCGGGATGCATACGACTTAACTTGGGCCAACATTCAAGAAATCGGTGAAGAGGTGGACCGAGATTGGATAGAAGCCGGTGATGTATATAGAGATCTAAAAGCCTACTTCAAACAAAAAGGCCAGTATGGCGATGAATCTAAAGCTTACTATAGAGAAAAGCTGATGGCGAAACACAATGCGTTCTGGCGTTGTTTCTATGGCCAGCAGCCTCCAGGAATTTTTTTAAAGAAATCGCGTCCCCATACTAAGCGTCGCTCAAAAGTTAATACCTTCTTCCGATGGCTCGTGTTGTGGTTTTCGTGGGCGGTTATGGGTTTCGGTGAAAGGTGGTGGCTGACCGCGTTCTGGGCGGTAGGCTTCATCCTCGGCTTCGGGCTTCTTTACTTCTGGGGTACAAACGCTGGGTGGGGACAACTGCTTTACAAAGGGAACCAGCAAATCAAGAGCATCTGGGACTGCCTTTACTTCAGCGTGGTTACCTTTGCAACCCTGGGGTTCGGCGACATCTCGCCCGCCCTGAAAAGCTGGGCCAAGCTTCCGGTTATCGGTGAGGTCATCATGGGTTACGTCTTCCTTGGCACATTGGTCACCCTCATCGCCCGCAAGATGGGGCGGTAAAATACCCCACGCGGTTGCTTCGCATCCGCGCGGGGACCCCAGATACTTTGTATATCCCACAAAGTTACTACGCAGTTACTCCGCAAGCGTCGTCATTTCATGTCGCGGGGACCCCGAAATTTTGTCCATCTTTTGTCTAGCTTTTGACTACCTTTTTTCACCCCACAAATCTGCTACGCAGTTACTCCGCAAGCGTCGTCATTTCATGTCGTGGGGACCCCGAATTTTGACCACCTTTTGGGTACCTTTTGACCCATTTTTGACCAGGTTTTGACCAGCTTTTTTGTAACGAGTGCGATGTAGGGCTGACCGGGTTCCATGAAGAGGGACTTGAAATTTTTCACAAGTAGAGTATCATAAGTTATGGTAAAGCTGACACTTCTTTCGTGGAACGTAAACGGGATAAGGGCCGCGCACCGCAAGGGATTCCTTGAATGGCTCAAGCAGGCACAGCCGGATTTCCTCGGCATTCAGGAGACCAAAGCCCAGCCAGAACAGCTCACCAACGATCTCTTGGAGATCCCAGGTTACCACGTCTATTACTCAAGCGCAGAGCGCAAGGGATATGCGGGCACCGCAGCGTTCTGTAAACAAGAACCCCTCAAGGTGGAGTACGGATTAGGCGAGGAGCGGTTCGACAACGAGGGCAGGCTCATCATCCTTCACTTTCCGGAGTTCGTGCTTTTTAACGTGTACATACCAAACGGCGGTGCGGGAAACTACCGCGTCCCCTACAAACTTGCCTACTCGGACAAGATGCTCGAGCTTGCCGAGGGATTCAGAAAAGAGGAGAGGGGTGTAATCCTCTGCGGCGACTTCAACACCGCGCACGCCGAGATCGACCTTGCCCGGCCCAAGCCGAATCGGAAGAACACCGGGTTCTTGCCAGAGGAATGCGCCTGGCTGGATAAGTTCACCGAACACGGATACATAGACACCTTCCGCCACTTCTATCCTGACCGCAGGGAGGCCTACACCTGGTGGGATCAACGCTTCAAGGCGCGTGAGCGCAACGTTGGCTGGCGCATAGACTACTTCTTTATTACGCCTGACCTCGCGGATAACCTCAAATCCGCCTTCATCCTATCCGATGTGATGGGCTCAGATCACTGCCCGGTTGGGATAGAGCTTGAGTTTTAATGAGATGCGGGCCGACCTGAAGGTCGGCCCCTACAGTCTCCTAACCTCCCCCACCAGGGGGGAGGAATATAATAGATTGGAATCCCCCTCCCTTCGTGGAGGGGGTAGGGGGAGGGGTAAAGGGGTATGAATGCCAACATCCTTTATGCGCTTGCGCTCTCTGTGTTTGCCGGTTTATCTAGAGCGAGCGACGTGGAACGGCCTCTCTAGCCTCCAGTGCAATATTTGTAGATGCGTCCCTAAGGACGACACCTAGAACAGGGAGTGTACCCCCTCCGAATAGCTTGTGATTTAGAGATTGCTATCCTGCTAGAGTGAAGGTACCCGCATGAACCCCTATGATATTTTTTCCCAGTCCGTGTAATGTATACTGTTACATCTCTCTCTTGAGGCGGTTTCTTAGGAGGCGGTGCAGTAATCTCCTTAGGATGGGTAGAAGTAACGTCGAAAGTCCAAGCCGATTCTATTCGGCTTTCCAATGCCATCTCTAATGGATCTGGAAGATCAGAAAAAAAATTTATTCCGGTCAGCGTCTCTACAGAATCTATCGTTACTGCATAGGTTTTTAAACCTTGGTATGATCCTTGATTCGCCAGAACAAATCCAATCCCCTTCACTTCGGGAGGCTTGAGATCAAGTATTACTTTGTAAAAGTAGTTTGGAACAGCGACGCGATTCGGTCCTATTGTCGGCAGATTATCCGGCAAAACTGGTCCAGTAACTATGTAGATTTCTTCGTATCGCTTTGCCCAATTCCGTACCTGTTGTTCTAGTCGTTTCCATATGCCTCTGTTGAAGTTCGGCCTCTGAGGACTCATATTGCTCATGAAGAACGATTCAGACATTACAGTTGGGGACCAAGCCATATCTGCCGCTGGTGCCAAATGACCTCTGTCATAACCCGAATTCCGGTAATCTGACAACTCTGCAGAACCAGTTTCTACCATCGGGTCCGGGCGAAAATCATTAGTTCTTGAATAAGTACCACTTGCTCTTTCAGCTGTTAACTTGTATGCTACCCACTCGGCTTGCTCGCAATTTTCTCTGTATTTGAGTGTATAAGCGGTATGCCTGATTATCTCGTCTTCAAATGTATAAGCTGGAAGGCCAAATTCATGAGTAGGTTGCGGAAGGTAATTGGCAGGGGTCTGAGGACCAGATTTTGATTGATGTGATCCACACGAGTTTAACAAGGGCATGCTGAATAAAACTAGTATCAGCATACTAACGTAAGCAAGCTTGCTCTTCACCACTCCTCCTTTTAGTTAAGCTTACTTAAAACGATATAAGATTATGCTGGGGCAAAAATAAAACTGCCGCCAGGACTCCTCCTTACTCGCTTACATAAGTATATTCAATAAACTGGCCTTGTCTAGTCCCAAAGGGAGAAGAAAATTTTTGTGAAATGTTATTTAGGGTGGGTGAGGGGACTTGAACCCCCAACATCTTGAGCCACAGTCAAGTGCTCTGCCAATTGAGCTACACCCACCAAGTAGCAATTGATTCTAATCGAAATCACCGGGGTGTCAAGATTACCCTGGAGCAGTTCCTGTTTCCACCAAGACTAAACGGACTTGACTTTCTACATTTTTCCGGTATGGTTAGTCATCTTTAACCATGGAGGCTTGCATGAAGAGGATCCTTGCAGCTACGCTGCTGGCGGCTGTGGCGTTCTCCCTGGCATGCGCAGGTAAAAAGAAAGCCGATACACTGACAGGCGAATACTTCGCGAATAAGGTCGAAAAGACAATAGAGGATTCAGGTCCATTTGACGTTGAAACCCGGCTTCAAAGAAAGGGCGATGCTTACAACGTAAAGGTTGATCTTGTAAGCGTATCCAGGAAGGATTTGGACTGGAATGTTCTTTCTCCGGAGGAGAAGTTCAGTTACTTCATTAAAGCCTGTGCATTTGCCGTAGGGCTCCATGCCATAAAGGCCCCGGAAGATCTCGTTTTTGCCGATCTCCTCATACGGTATGAAGACGAGGTGTGGTCACTGTCGGTAGATTTCTGCTCCTACATCGCATCGGCAAATATCAAGGGAACTATGACTGAAGAGGAAATTGACACAAGACTCATTACAGAACGCAGACAGGTGAAATAGCTCTCAGCGAAGCGGGGCTTAAAGATTTAATCTTAAGCTGAAAGAAGGCGATAAATGACGTTCTCTTTTTATATCGCTGGCCTTCCTATTATTCCTTTACGCTTAGCTTGACTATTATTAAATCGGAGGTCTAGGATGAAGAGAGCCCTTACTTTAACCGTCCTAATCCTTGCTATAGTTGCTGTTAGATGTGGGAATAAGTCGGCAGAAAAGGGTATAGTCAGAGTCTTAGGTACTCAGATCAAGAAGGCGATTCAGAAAGCAGGGCCCTTTGATGTGGATGTAGAGTTGATCCGCAAGGGAAAAGTCTACAACGTACGCGTAAATTTAAAAAGCCTTACCATCTCGGATTACGAATGGACCAGGTATCCACCTGATAAAAGGCGAGCCTACTTTGCCTTGTCATGTGCCGTACCTGTAGGGATGACCGCGATGGAGTACGAAGGCCATCTTGAGTTTAGGAATCTAGTCATGGGTTACAAGAACGAGGTCTGGTCCCTTTCCATTGACGACTGCGTTTATCTGGCATCTAATCGTGTTGCAAAGACGATGAGTAAGAAAGAGCTGGAGGAGGAAGTCCTCAGAAGGATAGAAAAGCAGGATTAACCCCTTTGTAGGGTGATCTTAAACTGGAGGTTTTTGGTGAAACGAATCTTAATGATAGGCATGCTTGGGGTGGTGGCGTTTGGCCTTGCATGCAGCGGAAAGAAGAGAGCCCAGAAGGGGTATATCAAGGCGATAGCACCCGAGCTTGAGAAGGCAATCGCACAGCAAAGCCCATTCGAAGCGGATGTAGAGATAATCCGTAAAGGAAAGGTCTACGACGTACGCGTTGACTTTAAGGGGCTTGTTAAAGAGAACCCGAGATGGAAGAAAGCCTCTCACGAAGAGAGGCTGGCCTGGTTCGCAAGGGTTTGTGCTGAGGTCGTAGGACTTACCGCAGGCGGCGCAGAGGAAGCAGGTTTTATGGATTTCGAAAATCTTATAATAGGTTACGCCGGCCAGGTATGGTCTGTACCTATGGAGTATGCGGGCTACATCTCCTCTCATGCCATATCCCGATCAAAGAGCGCGAGGCGGCTGGAAAAAGAGCTGATGGAGGAGATGGAGCGGGTAGAGTAAGGGCCAGACATTTCTGTCTGTTCAGGCGTATAGGCTGACTTATATTAGGAAAATGGAGAAGGCACCGGCTGAGATCGGCTGAGCTGATATGAACAAGAAATCTTTCTGGGAAGAGTCTTACAAGGGAGCAGGTCCAGCTAACACATTCGGGGGAGGTAACCCCGGTCAGGAGTTCTACGATCTTGTTAAGGTGCTACCACGCGGTGGAGACTCCCTTGTCGACTGGGGAGCCAACCGGTAAAACTCAGTCCAATGAGTTCGTGACCGCCGATGCGCTTTACGTGCTCAAGGCGGCAGGGCGGCTGTGATGATGCGGTAGGAGCCATATGAGAGTATCAGACAAAGAAGTAGGCAGACATTGGAATCAGGATGCGGATCGCTGGGCAGAGGAGGTTCGCAAGGGATACGATACCTATCGCGATCTATTCAACAACCCCGCCTTCTTTGAGTTCATGGGCGATATCAACGGCAAGAAGGTTCTGGACGCAGGCTGCGGCGAGGGCTATAACACGCGAATCATGGCCCAAAAAGGGGCGCAGGTGATCGGGGTTGACATCTCCTCAAGAATGATCGAACTGGCCCAAGAAGAAGAACAACGCAACCCGCTGGGGATCTCCTACCACGTGGCATCTTTCTCTAATCTTCCCCCTTTCGAATCGGAATCCTTTGACATGGTGGTTTCGTTCATGGCGCTCATGGATGCGCCTGACTACGAGGGTGCTGTTGGTGAGTTCTTCCGGGTTCTTCGAAAAGGAGGCGAACTTTACTTCAGCATATCCCATCCTTGTTTTATGACAAAGGAGATCAACTGGATAGAGGATGAACAAGGACACCCCGTGAGTATCGTGATCTCTGATTATTTTTCTCCCGAACCGTACGAGGAGTGCTGGAAGTTCCCCAGCAGTGAGAACCCCGAGAAGTTTACCATAATCTACTTCCCCCGCACGCTCTCTGCATACCTTAACGGACTTATCAATGCAGGATTCGTTCTGAAGCGGATAGCAGAACCAAGGCCATCAGAGGAAGTGTGTAGAAAGTATCCAGGCTTACGAAGATGGCGTGAACACGTTGCTATCTTCCTGCACGTACATGCAGTGAAACCACAATAAAGGACGATGGATATGCTTACCAAATCAGAAGTTGATAAGTGGCTGGCCGATTTTCTTGCCAAGCTCCGCAAGCGCTTCGGTGATAGATTGATATTCGTCGGGCATCACGGCAGCTGGGCTAGGGGAGAGGCCGGGCCGGAAAGCGACATCGACTGCACCGTGGTTCTGGATCGCGTCGAGGACGATGATCTAACCACTTTCCGAGACATAATAAATATCATGCCGAATGCCCAGTCTGTGGCATCAGGGCTTCTGCTCTCGGTTTCTGAACTCAAACAGATGCCCAGATACGAGCACATGCAGTTCTTTTACGGATGCAAGGTGTTCCATGGTTCAATTGATCACCTAATTACCCCGCCACCTTCTGAAAGTTTGATTGCGGACATCAAATTCAAGGCATCTGACAACCTGCATGCCGCCCGGCACTACCTGCTGTTTCCGCATGATCTGCCCAAGGTGGTTCACAAGCTCAAGTATCACTTCAAGAACTGCTTCTATGCGTTGCAGTGGTGGGTTCTTATCAATGAAAGCAAGTTCATACCTCGTAAGGACGATATAATTGAGATGCTGGATGATACCGATGACAAGGAGGTCGTCCGGGTGGCCAGAGACTGGCACAAGTTGGAAGATGATCGGACTCAAAGACCAGCCTACTACATCGAACTCCTGGAGCGCTGGAGCCGGGGGATGATTGCCAAGCTGGAGACTTACGAAAAAATTAGGGGGACAAATGAAACCTAAGCCCAAACATCTTGGGCCAGAGTATAGCGTTCCGTTCAAGGATCGAAGCGTTGCAAAGGCATATCGTTACCGCGCTCCCTATCCTCCGGTGACCTTTGAGATACTCTCTGACCTCATTACCGACGAACCGAGAGCGGTTCTCGATGTAGGTTGTGGTACCGGATTGATTGCCCGAAATCTCATAGATCTTGTGGATAGAATAGATGCTGTGGACTTCTCCCGTTATATGATCGAAGAAGGCAAGAAGCTCCCCAACGGAAATCATCCCAGACTGCGCTGGATACTCGGTTCTGTCGAGGATGTTCCGCTTAATCCTCCTTATGCGCTAGTCACAGCGGGATTGAGCCTGCACTGGATGGAGTGGGATGTTGTTCTTCCCAGGTTTAGAGAGGTACTTACCCCGAATGGATATCTGGCTATCGTAAGCTACGTATTCTCACCATTTCCATGGGATGACGATCTGAAGAGGATTATACCCAGATTCTCAACCAATCGGGATTACAAGCCATACGATCTGGTCGAAGAGTTAGAGAGCAGAGGATTGTTTCAGAAGCGAGGGAGCAAGCAGACGGCCCCTGTGTTATACACGCAATCTCTGGATGCTTATATCGAACACTTCCATTCCACAAGCAGCCTCACTAGGCGACGGATGGGTAGGAAAGCGGCCGAGGCATTCGATCAGGAAGTGAGAGACTTGCTATCGGGATTCGCCTCGGACGGTATGCTGGAATGTGAATTCGGCGCTAAAGTCATCTGGGGCAAACCTTTGAGTCCATAGTATGCTGACTATTAAATGTGCCAGGTGCAAGCGCAAGCTGTTCAAATACAAGAAGATAGGTGCGGACCGGTTGCTTCACCTGTGGTCGGATCGAATAATCGAAGATCACTCTGTGCATGAAGGGAGAGAGGTAAAATGTAAGTGCGGCAACCTGGTGGGTATTGACGAGGGCCGCTTTATCAAGATGAAGCCGCGCTCGTTCACCCGATCCGGCTCGTACATAAGGAAGTAGCACTTTACATCTTGGCTCCTTTGAGTAAAGTGTAGGAAAAGAGGATGACATCATGATCGCTCAGTGCAAAGCCGAGATGTCCGCTGCAGCCGAGGATATGGAGAAAGCGCTGGCTTTGATTAATTAAAGAAGGAAGGAGGATATGAATCCGATGTTTCTCGCTCGTGAGTTTAATGATCCGCTTTTAAACCTTACGCTTGAGCTGTTCATCCGTATGATCTCTGAGCAGTTTAAGGAACGCTTGCTTTCGGTGGTTTTGTATGGCTCGGTAACCTTTGACGATCTGGCTCCAGGTTACGGCGATTTGGATTTCCTGGTGGTGGTTTCTGATGAACTTTCAGAGAAGGACTTCGGTGAGCTTACCAACCTTCGTAACCCTTTTCGCAGCGGTAAGTACGGGGTTTTCGCCCACATGCTAGAAGGAGCTTTTCTTCCCCGTAAGATGTTGAATCCAGCCGTTAAAGGCAAAGCCTTCTGGTGGGGCACCAGTGGTGAGAGAATGTGGACCGAGAATCAATTAGGCTGGCTGGTGCTTCACGTAATTCGTGAACGGAGTGTAGTTATCTGGGGTAAGGATTTGAGAATGGAGTTTCCGGTAGCAAGTCGCGAGGCGCTACTTGAAGACGTGGCTAATTTCTGCAAAGGAGTCCGAGCAAATCCCTTGATTGGAGATATTCATTCCATTGAGTGGCTGTTGTCAGGTGCTAGACTTCTCTTGTGGTTAAAGGAGAACCGGTTGAGCGCTAAGAGCGAAGCGGCAGACTGGGGTGTTGATAATGTCCAAGGAAAGTGGCGGGAATTGCTTCCCAAAGCAAAGTATGTACGGTTGAACCCTCATGTAGCGAATACAGCCGATTGGAAGGATTGGTTTAATACTCTTGAGCCATACATCTATGAAGCGGTCAATGAGTTGGAGATGGAGTTAAAAGCTCAAGGAATTCAGGTTACTCGGGAAGATTAATTTGATGATGGTGGACTTTGATCGAGAACGTGAATGGTGGGACGCCAACGCCCATAAGGAAGAGCAGGATATAGCCGATGAGGCCGTAAACCGGGCGCTGTGGGGGCGAGGGGGGACTTGAATCGTAATGAATACTGTAATGGCTGAAAGCAGGCTTTGAAAGGAGATTTGGATGAAGACCTTGCGACGGGTAATCGTATTTGCAGTGATACTGAAGGCGTTCGCCGTGATATTCCCCGGCCCGGGCCAAGAACTGCAGGCCGGGAATATTCATCGCCAGGTCTTTGACGGAGAAATCCCCCCAGGGGAGTACGTTGCCTTTCGATGGAACGGACGCAGGCTCCTCCCGTGGAAAGTTCCGGAAGAAAGCCTCACGAAGAAAGCAAGACGGGCGATTGCTGTCTCGCCTGCGTGGCTCCGGTCAGACCTGGCCGCGAAGCTCAACAACCTGTCTGCGGAAAAACAGGACAGCCTGGCAGGGATTATCCTCGCCGAAACCGATCCCCGGCTCATAGATGAGATTGCCTTCTCGATAGCGCGTCTTTCTGCAAGGGAACTCACCGGCAGGCGATTTAACCCGCGGATTATAGCAGAAAACGCGCGTCTCATCTATGAAGCGGATTCCCTCTATGATTACGTCGAGCTTATTGACTATGGGAAACCGAGCAGAGGCGGGGATTGGATGAGCACCGCCCGCTACCGGCTCGAGGGAGGCGAGGGTTCAGAAGAGTACTACGAACTGCCCTGTGAGGTATACTACTGGTACGTTGTCTTCCCCAGGCTCGGCAGGGAGGCTTTAGCGTTCATTGATCCACTTACCGGCGAGTATGCCCCACCGGATTCAGGCGGGGTCTTCTGGCGGGATTACCTGATGCACGAGGATCGAGACCCCAAACGCTGCGCCTCAAGGCACTTTGTCATGGAATACCCCAACCTTATCGAGCAAGTTCCTGCAAGCGCCACAGCCGCTGAACTCGTTCTCACCGAGTTCTCAATCGACCCCATACCCTTGATTATCGATTCCGAGGGCAGATCATTATTGTGCGTTTTTGCATGGCCGGGCAACCAGTTGGACGGACAGGTCATTGCCACCACCATCCCGGTTGAGCTAGAGGAGACGGGCGAGGGAACCGGGCTCTTTGAGAACCTGCTTCGCGCAGGCAACGCATCGGCCATGCTGGATACTGCCATTGTCCCTGAGGGATTTGAAGACGTGCGTATCGCCATTCTTAAGGATCGCGATCCGTTCGGAGAACCGACGATTGAACGTGCTTTAGGCTCTATGGGTTTCCGGTTCCGCGTTTTTGGCTCCGATGAGATTCCTGAAATGCTCTTCGCCGACAGCGGGTTCGTCAAGATTATCATTCCATCCGGCCAGCCTCGAAGCTTCTACGAAAGGCTGGCAGAGAGCGATTCGCTGTGGCAGGTGTGGATGAGTACGAGGGAACTCTCCCCGAACCGGGTTATCCAGTTCCACGGAGCACCAGACCCGGCCTATCCCGGCGACGATTGGAGCGGACTGCATATGCCGTGGGGGTTCAGCTGTGTTCCGCGAGGAAGCGGTGAGTTATCTCTTGCAGGATACCCCCGCCTGCCGGATGTGCTGTCTGGACCCCGGTTTTTGTGGAATCACCAACCCTTGAACATCTCAGGCGATCAGACGCTCTCCCAGAAAGCTTCGGCACTTGAGGTGATAGGCTACTTCGTTACCCAGAACCTTCCTGACCGCTGCGCCGAGATTCCGTTCTATTACAGGGGATCGGATCTCGACACTACCTTTGAGGGCGACGCATCTGAATACGTGCAGTCTTTGAGGACCCATTATCCACAGCGCAGCCTGTATCTGCACTACGGCAACTGCGGCGAGATGATGGATATGCTATCGGCGTCATCTAGGGCCGGATTGGTGCCGGTGCGCAACATGATAGCGCACCCTGTGGATCACGTATGGAACGGCGTCTATCTGGAAGGGAGATGGCGTACCTACACCGCTGTTCGCTCAGACCGGGGCACCCGTTTCGACGACGGTGTATATGAGAACAAGAACCACTATTCAGTCATGGGATGCCGTGCCGACGGCTTTGTTAGCAACTACATCGGCGAGTATTTTGATTCGACCTTTATTGCCGAGGTGCGGGTGAGTGATTCGGCAGGCCGCCCTGTGGACGGAGCAACCGTGACCATCATGACGCACTGGTATCACGGTGACCCGCCGCCCAAGATCCATGCAGGTATCGGCTGGACCGATCCTGCCGGTGTTGCGCGAGTTGAAGTAGGCATCAGAAGGGACTATTTTGTGCAGGTATTTACCCCGCTTTTAGACTGGCCCGAGCTTGTGCAGGATACATCCGAGCGTGCCAGGAAAGACACCATACCCAGAACCGACCCTGTTCTGGAACGCAGACGGGGGATGAGGCCGGAGCCGATTCCGTTCGTCTCCGCAGATGTCGATACGATCCCCGGTGACACGATACGATATGAAGTAACCCTTCCCATCGCTCTCCTGAAGGATCAGCCAGATGTGGATTCGAATGTTGTTTTTACATCTAGAGCGGCTCCACGATTCTTTCTCCAAACGCCGGAGCGCATCCTTCACGGTTTCTCAAGTTACTTAGGCTGCAACTTCACCCGGGCCGAACCGCAAGGATCGGTCAATCTGTACGTCATGGATTTGCCAAATTACGACCGCTTCGCTGCCGGGGAACCCTTTGTGCCCGCTTGCGCCTTCGAGGAGGCAGACTCTTTGGATTTCACGCTACCCTCCGCAGACGATAAGTGGTTCGTCGTTTTATCCAACCGGCACAGAATGGCCTATGGGCAGGTGGTTCGGCTCTCCGTTGAAGCGAGGTATCGCTGAACGTGAGGGGCGGTGACAGAGAAACGACATGAAGCGCTCGATTGTAATGCCCCTAATGGCCGATCCTGTATGAGGAAGAGGAGGAAGATTCGTCATGACGCAATGGGGTAAGGAAGGCTACCAGTGCAGCGTCACCAGCCGTGCGTGGTCTTACAGTCCATATGATGTGGAATGGGAAAAGCTTCCTGCCTCGGCTGAACTCCAGGAGATATTTGAAGAGGAGATGGTTCTTGACGAAGTTCCTGAGTGGGCAAGCAAGATAATAGAGAGGATGTTTGGGCCCCCTCCGTGTGGCCATTATACGTTCCCGCGACCCGTGCTCCAGGTGTGTGAGGCGATAAACCAGGAAAGATGTTCTGAATTCATCTACGGCTGTTATACCGCCGATTCGGAGCGCAAGACCCTTATGTCCTACTACGGGTATTGCCTCGACGCATGGCTTAAGGAAGCGTCCCTTGATGTCGCCATAGCCGAGCTTGGGATGCGATCCGATCTGAGCAAGGATTGGACAGAGATCGTTACCGCAATATTTGATACTCTAGGCGAACCTACCGAGCACAAAAAACTGGTTGTTGAAAGACTCATACATCGTCAGCGCTGGTGGATAAAGACTCTCGTCTGGACCGATGACAAGCGTAATCGCTTCATGCTGGATCGCTACTCCGGCGATGCACGAGGAGCAGTCGATAGCTGGGGCTGCTACGGAAACCCACCTTTCGGCGATCCCTACTTCGCGGAGCTGAAATTGCCGCGCATCAAGGAACTCACGCAGAAGATCAAGGATACGGTGCCCAAGGGAGAAGGATTCATTGCCAGCTGTGAGCAAAGCTGGCTGTGTGCCCCAAAGGCGTTTCGCTATCTTGAAAAGCTTATCCACCGGATTGGAGTCATCGGTTCGAGCAATCCCTCCGGGGATAACCCCATCCTCCAATGCGAAGATACTTATCCTAACGTTGACGCCTGCCGCAAATGGTATGCTGGATTCATGTCTTCTCTTGACGCTTGGCTTGCAGGCGATCTCCAAGATCTTCCTGAACTTGGCGAGATAACCCCGGTCAAGCACTGGCTTGCTCGGATACTTAAGCACAAGCTGGAACTCTACGAAAAGCACGCGAACTTAGGCAAACTTGTCAGGACCAAGCCCTCCGGCAAGAGTGGAACCAAAACCATCTAAGGAGGCTTCATCATGGAGGATTACAAGACAAAACCTTTCGTGCCCTACAAGATGCTTACTCCAGGGTTCGAGGCGGTATGGACAGGGAAGAGACTTGAGCAAGGGGTTAAGTTAAAGAAGGCTGGGGAGTCGAAAGACGAAGCGGGAGCAGTGCTGCAGGAAGGTGAGTTAGCCGATGAAGAGGGCAACATCTACTACAAGTGGTCGTTGTGGTCGTTCACACTCGATGAGGAGACCTGGGACGAGCGAATCCGCTACATCAACCAGATGCAGGAAAAACTGGGACCGCTCAGTGATGATGTTCGTCGCATCCGCGCCCAGATCGCAGGACTTGTCCACTGTGACAGCGGCTTCCCTGTTACTGCCGACCAGATCCTGGATGCCATCGGTCGAGGAAAACTCCCTGATCCTGCGTTCCACTCCGGGTGCTGGCACCCCATGGGCACAAAAACCACCCAGCCGCGTCAGCCGGAGGCTATGCAGGTCATCGAGGAAACCCTCCTCAGATACCTTGACGGTAAACCAGCTGAAGAATTAATCTCAAAGTACCCCTTTGCTCGTGGGTTCATCAAGCGCACCTATGGGTGGTTCGGGCCGCTGGAGCGCTTCACCGATCTCCAGAAGCTCATGGTAAAACGCCTGCTCCTTCCCTTCGAGTTCTTAACCACCCGTAACACACCAGATTCAGTTAGAGAAAAGGTCCACAGTCGTTGTTATGAACCCGGAAGCGAAGGGTTCAAGCTGGACGACGAGATATCCAAGTCCACCGGTTTACCCGACATACACGTAGATTACGGAGATTACCAGAAGAACATGGAATCCCTCACCGATCCAGCAAAAAAGAAATTGTATCGCATCGCCTACACCATGCGCTGGGGATTGCCTGAGCTTTCCGACTGCCATCACGCCACCTTTCGCAAGATGGAGCGCTGGTTGTACGGCATCGGCACGGGTGAGCCGGAAATCCCCACCCGGATCAAGGGCACGGAACGAAAACGCCTGCGCCAACTCATCTTCGGCTACGCCCTTGCGCTGGACAAGTGGCTTTTAGGTATCCCAATGCAGTTCCTGTTACTCGACCTCGGGCACATTGACCTGGGTTTCGATCTAAAAAACGAGATACTTCGTGTCTACGCTCACCTTGGTGAAGAGCGCACCCCGGTCAAGGAATGGCTTGCCGCATGTCTGTGGCACAACTTCTGCTACAACACCACTGGCGGCTGGGAGTTCGGCATCCTGAACAAGCGCCATAGAAAGTTCTACGAAGAGACGACAGCCAAAGGCGTAAGCGTGCACCAGTGGATGGACTCGGTGCTTGCAAAAGCTTCAAGCAGATAAGAGATATGGAACGCCCGGTTGTAGTTACAGACTACGATCCCCAGTGGCCGATCATGTATGAGGAGGAAAAGGCGCAGATCCTTAGCGTAATCGGAGGCAAGATATTGGCGATAGAGCACATCGGGAGCACAGCGGTTCCCAGCCTGGGGGGAAAGCCCATAATTGACGTCATGGTTGGCGTCCGCCGACTTTATATTGCGAAAAAGTGTATCGAACCGCTTGCAACCATCGGCTACGAGTACGTTCCTCAATATGAGGTCTCAATTCCAGATAGACGCTATTTCCGCAAGGGTCCGCCTGAGAGACACAGGCATCTTCACATGATCAAGCTAGGAAGCAATTTCTGGGAGAGCCACATCCTGTTCAGGGATTACCTGCGTGCCCATCCGGAGACAGCTCAAGAGTATTACGAATTGAAAAAGGAGCTGGCTGCCAGATTTGGTTCGGACAGTCTAGGCTTTACCGATGCCAAGTCGGAGTTCATCGAGTCGGTGGTCAAGAAGGCTCAAGCCAAAAAGTCAAGATAATCTTGAGGATTATGAGAAGGGAACGGAAAATCCTAACCTATTTCGACGAGGCGGCCTGGGACATCATCTGGAAGTGGAAATGGTTTGCTAAACAGACCTGGAAGGCGGATTTCAGAGAATCGAAAGAAGGCACCCGTCGGGCTTTAAGCTCTCTTCTTCCCAGGCTGAATGTTAAAAGTATCCTGGACTGCTCGTGCGGTCTGGGATGGAAGACTATACTACTTGCCGAGATGGGCTATGAGGTCGAAGGTTCGGACGGCAGCGCGATTGCGGTCAAGTATGCGTCTCAGCTGGCAAAAGAGGAGGGGCTAAGGATAAAATTCTTCCGTTCCCGCTGGGAAGAGTTAGAGAAACACTCCAGGCGCAAGTTCGACTGTGTCTACAACGATGCTTTCGCGTGGATTATGAGCCGAAAGTCCCTTGAGGCATCTGCCAGAGGTATCTATTCAGTGTTGAACAAAGGTGGGAAGTTCATCTTTCAGGGCGCACACCAGTGGTCTGAGGACTCGGATAAAGAGAAGCTGATAGAAGAAGATTTGAAGAAAGAGGGACGATTCCAGGTGCCTGCGCCTTATGAGAAGGAGGGAGTCAAGTTGATCGTACTGATAACTCGCGAGAAAACACCTGATGGGATCCTGGGAAACCGGATACACATTATCGAAGAAAAGGACCAGATGCGAGTCGAGGTGGCATCCGTACTCGATCTTTTCAAGTGGACATGGCAGGATTACGTGAGTGTTCTGAAAAAGGCAGGGTTCAGAGAAGTCTACAGCGCCAAAGAAAATGGGAGGGGAGCTGAATCCTATATTTTGAATATAGGGGTGAAATAAATTGGAACGATCTCGACTCGGATGCGTTATCTGAAGTCTCAATAGGAGGCATTTATGAAGATAGTTGATCCTGCACTATGGTGGAATCTGTCCGTAGGAGGCCTTAAAGACCCCGAGCGCGTGTTGGCAAGGTGCTGAGGGCCGCAGGGTTGACAGATCGGGAGGGGGTAGGTATATTTCAACGAACCTAAAG
The DNA here is from genome assembly GCA_005223075.1 of candidate division TA06 bacterium B3_TA06. NCBI lineage: Bacteria > candidate division TA06 bacterium B3_TA06. Next base: position 117,215 of record NJBO01000005.1, read on the forward strand.
GAGGGCGTAATGTCTCGTATTAAAAAGAAGCTTCCCTGGTGGGTGAAGCTCTTGCGCTACTTTGGGCGAAGTGTGGTGATTCTCTGGGCCATTTTATTATTACTCTTTGCTGCGATGGAGGCGTTGGAGGCTTCTAACGTATTGGTTTTCATTATTCCTGCTGTAATCATCATAGCCAGCGCCGTTATTCCGTGGATATGGGAAGGAGTAGGGAGCTTCATCGTGTTAGGGGAAGGTCTCTTAATACTGGTTTTGTTCACGATTATATCTAATTAGAGACCTAATATCTTTATGTTTGCAGCAAGCCTACCCTCTTTGGTAGGCGGAGGCCTGTCCCTGGCAAGCTGGCTCGTGACCAGAAAGGCTCCGCCGAGGGAAGCCTGAAGCAGGTGGCTTGACACGCTGGTAGGGGAGGGTATGATATACTGGATGAATGGGATGATTGTCTGGATCAACTTCAGCGTACTGGTTGCATCCACCATTATATTTACTTACTTCTACCTGGCGAGTGTCCGTACAGGAGAGCTTGAGCGCAAGATGGGGGAGAGGGCCTATAGGATCTCCACAGTCAACCGCATCGTTTCGGCCCTTTTTTTGGCCCTCGCCGTAGCCAACTACGTGATCTACATCTTCTATCCTCTTCGGATCCCGGAACTTACCCGCTTTCCCTGGCCTTATTTGGTATCGGCGCTCGCAGGCGGTATTCTTGCAATCCCCTCCATCTATCTCCTGGGTAGGGGCATGATAGATGCGGGTAAAGGTTCACTCATCGTCAGCAAGGACCAGAAGCCCTACGGCGGCATCTACAATTCGATTCGTCACCCTCAGGCAGCAGGTGAGCTTATCTGCTGGTTCGTGCTGGCGTTCTTCTTCAACTCGCCCTTTTTAGCCATCTACTCGGTGGTGTGGATTCCTATCATTATCTGGATATCGTTAGCTGAAGAAAAGGACCTCATCATCCGCTATGGAGATAGTTACAGAGAGTACATGGAGCTTACCGGGTTCTTCCTGCCTAAATGGAGGGGTAGAGAGGTATGAGTCAGGTTGCGACTACAAAGGTCATTCTCCTTGGCACAGGCACCCCGAACGCCGATCCTGACCGCTGGGGACCGGCGCTGGCGATTCTTTCAAATAACCAACCTTACATCGTAGATTTCGGACCCGGAGTGGTCCACCGTGCAGTTGAAGCCGGTATTGACGTTACCAAACTCACCCGGGCGTTCCTCACTCACCTGCACTCCGACCATACCGTAGGTTATCCTGATTTGATCCTCACCCCCTGGGTTCTGGGCCGGGCCGAACCGCTTGAAGTCTACGGGCCGCCGGGTATCAAATACATGACCCAACATATACTTCAGGCTTACAAGGAGGATATCAGGGAGCGCTCGGAAGGTCTTCAGCCGGCGAACGATCAGGGATGGCGGGTTAATGCTCGTGAGATCGAAGCGGGAATCGTTTATAAGGACTCCAACGTTCAGGTGGAAGCTTTTGAGGTAGATCACGGCTCCTGGAGGGCGTTCGGGTATAAGTTCATAACCACAGATAGAACCATCGTTATCTCATCTGATACCGCGCCGACTGAGACCATCGTTGAGAAAGCGAGGGGGTGCGATGTGCTTATCCACGAGGCCTACTCGCTTGCGGGATTTGCAAAACGTCCTGCAGACTGGCAGCGCTACCACTCAAGCGTTCACACCTCATCACGACAACTGGCAGAGATGGCGTCAAAGGCAAGACCGAAACTCCTTATCCTTTACCATCAACTCTTCTGGGGCGTCTCTGAAGAGGAACTCCTTAGAGAGATCACAGAAATCTACGATGGCAAGGTTGTTTCAGGCAAGGACCTTGAGGTCTACCCGTAACACCCGCGGTGTAACACCGGGTAGGGGATAGGTATCTTAATGGCAAGATGAATAGGGCGACTTATGACGCTTGAGGAGTTGCAACGCATCGCTCGTTCCGTGAATGAGCGTCGGGGCTGGGATTTCTCGCGTGTGCGATCCGACCGTGATCCCGTTCCCTGGGACTACACCGACGTTGTGCGCCGCTATCTAGAGCCTTCTGCTCGCGTGCTCGATATCGGCACCGCAGGCGGCGAGATTTTTCTCTCCCTGGCTCCCTGCTTCGGCATCGGGATAGGCATAGATAACGATCCAGCCATGATCCAGGCAGCTTGCGAGAATACGCCGTCATCCTTGACGCACAAGGTTTCTTTCCAAAGGATGCACGCTGAGGTCCTTCGATTCCCCAACAGCTGTTTCGATGTGGTTCTAAACAGACACTCTCCTGTGTTTGCCGGGGAGATCGTTCGCGTGCTTCGCCCTGAGGGTGTTTTTATCACCCAGCAGGTGGGATCAAGAAATACACAGAACATATGTTCCGTGTTCGGGTGCGGACCGGGAGGAGGGTATGAACCTGATCCTTCGCAGGATATAGAGAGATTAGTCGAGGCATTTGTCAAAGCCGGATGCAGGGTTGTGGCTCGTGCATCCTACGACGTTCGTTACTGGTTTCGCGACGTGGAGTCTTTTATATTCTGGCTAAAAGCCATTCCACTTCCAGAGGATTTCGATATAGAAAGGCACTGGCAGGAAGTCGATAAGATAATTACAGAATATTCAACCTCTAAAGGTATTGAAACCAATGAAAATCGGGAGCTTTTGATTATATGGAAACGTTAGAGATGGGAATTACGGTTAGCGGTGTGCTTGCGATTTCAAAGTTCAAATATCTCAGACCCCTCCTAAGCATGTGGATTTTGTTCTTGGGACATCGGGGATGATGATGGAGGAATACGTTTCAAACGACGAATATCCAAGGTATTTTTCAAAACTAGAAGGGTTGCGCGCCAGGATCGCCGCCGATCTACCCCTCGCATCAGACATAAAAGTCCTCGATCTTGCAACAGGTTACGGGTACTTTGCTATAGAGGTGGCGAAGCGCGAGTCCAGCGTGAAGATCATCGGGATAGATGTATCTCAAAGCGATGTCAACGTATTTCGAAGAAACGTTAAGAGACTGGGGTTAGGTGATCGCCTAAAGGTCGTCAGGATGGATGCTACTCAAATGGAGTTCCCGGATGAAGAATTCGATATGGTGATCAATTTCCTCGGGCTTGAGGATATACACATGAGCAGGGAGCGGGAGGGGGTCAAGAGAACATTTAACGAAGTAGCCAGGGTCTTAAAACCAACCGGATACTTCTGCTTTACGGCGATGCCTCCGGAGGAGAGCCAAACCGAGGCGCAGAAGATTGAGGTGGCTTTGTTCTCCTATATCTGCAACTGCGCCTGGCTTGCTGCCAAGGAATACGAAAAGATGCTTGAGGAGAACGGATTTCAACTTCTTGATAAAAAGTCCTACTACACGGGCAAGAAGCTCACTGCGGAACAGGCCAGGCAGGAGATCCGATTTGCCTGCGACAACGTTCCCAAGATCTACGGGGTCCAGACGCCTTCGTTTGAGGAGGTATGGAGGAAGTTTGGAGTAGATATAGAGAAACATGGACTCGGCCATTACTCCAAGGTGGTGTTGTTTGTTGCGCAGGAAGGATTATAGCCAAGAGACGAGATGAGAGATATTCGCTCCTATCCTCTTTTAGATAAATACCGCGAGATTGTGGAAAAGATCAGGATATGCGCACCTCCGGGTTTAACCGAGGAGTGGGGGAGATGCCGGTTCAAGGGAGGCGAGGATTTCAGACTCAACCTGGGTAGGTATCGAGTGATTGAAGTAGCCCCCATGGCCACCCGGATAGCGGTGTTTGCCGAGTGGCGCAAGTTTCTTAGGAATCGAGAGTTATATGTTGACGATCCAGACTTTTCCGCTTTTGAGGACGCATTCGGCTACCTGGGCATAAACGAAAACCTGAATCAGCCGTGGAATATCTATCCTGATACCGATCTTAACGATAGCTATGTAGAGGTGTTTTTAGAAACCGGTATGCGGTTGATAGCGAAGGAGTTAAAAAGGATTCATCCGAAACCGTAGTACACCGGTATTCTTCGGATATTAATCTCGGCTTACTCGAGATTACGGGCGGGTTGACAAGGGCATGCATCTGTGTAGATTTCTGTTTGCCTGGGGAGGCTAAACCGTAATCTCGTATTAGAAGGAGGAGAAATGGCCAAGAAGCTTGAGAACCTTAAGTGGAAGCCCATGTGGGTTACCCATATTGGTTGCATCAAGGGGTGTCTTGATTATCTGGACATGGACGTATCCGACGCCTGGCTTTTCGGTGCCACCGGTCACGCGTTCCTAATCAACATGCACGAGGTGGTCTGTCCCTCAGGACCCACGGCGTGGCACACCGAGATGCTATTCAAACTGGGCAAAAACCTCGGCTATGAGATCGACGGGGTGTTCTCTCATAAAGGAAAACCCGACTTTGAAGAGGCGCGGAAAAAGGCCTGGGAATATATCAAGAAGTCTATTGATGAAGGTATACCCTGTTACGGCTGGGAACTGGCTATCCCTGAGTTTTACGTGATCAACGGCTACGATGAGGAGGGATACCTTTTCTCAGGTCCCTTGCCTGAGCCTGCCAAGATCCCCAAGCCCTGGCAGGAGCTTGCTGCCGGCGACATCGGTGTGATAGAGATGTATTCGGTAAAACCAACAAAACCTGCCGACGATGCCACAACGGTCAAACAGGCCTTTGAGTTCGTGCTTGAGCACGCCAGGAGTCCGAAGAAATGGATATATGATAAGTACAAGGCAGGATTAGAAGGTTTTGATCTCTGGATTGGCGCACTTGAGACTGATACCGCCGATGGGTTCGGTATGGCTTACAACGCGGCAGTATGGCTTGAGTGCAGGGCTTATGCTGTTGGGTTCCTTAAAGAGGCAAAGGAGCGCCTGGATGATAAACTCGCACCTCTGTTTGATGAAGCGATTGCTCACTACGATAAGGTTGCCCGGAATCTGAAAAGGGTTGAGGAGTTTTTTCCATTCGTTACCCGTAAACTGGAGCACATTCAGGACGAGGCACGAAGAAACAAGGCAATTGAGGCACTCAAAACGGCCCGTGCAGCCGAGGAGAAAGGACTCGAGACTTTACAGAAGATAGTTGATCAACTTTAAGTTCTGATCGATTAACCAAAGGAGGCAGTCATGAAGAAGTTTGGGTTGCTGCTGGTGTGTGCGTTGCTCATATTCACCGGGTTAGTTGCCAAGAAGAAAAAGTCAGAGCCGGTGATGCTCGAACACCTTAGCTGGAAGCCCTTCTGGACCACCCACATGGGATGCATCAAGGGTTGTCTTGACTATCTGGAGATGGACTTATCCGACGCCTGGCTGGTTGGAGCCTCGGGGCATGCTTTCGTGATCAACGTCCACGAAACACTCTGCCCGTCTGGTCCTACCGCATGGGTTACGGAAAAGATGATCGATTTGGCCAAGAACGTCGGCTACACATTCGAAGGCATTACGGCGTATATGAGTGACACCAATTCTGCCGAGGTGCAGAAACAAGCCTGGGACATGGTACGCACCGCCATCGATGAAGGATATCCTTGCTACGGTTGGGAGCTTAACATCCCCGAGTATTTTGTAATCACCGGCTACGACGACGTCGGCTACTACTATTCGGGAACCATAATGGAAAACTATAAGATGCCTATGCCCTGGGATGACTTGGCTGAAACCGAGATCGGCTGGCTTGAGGTATACGTGGTCAAACCCGGAGAAGCTAAAGACGACCGCACCACCGTGAAAGAAGCGCTGGAGTTTGCACTCGAGATCTCCGAGAGTCCTGATAAGTGGATATTCGAGGGATACAAGGCAGGTCCCGAGGCTTACGATCTCTGGATAACCGCGCTGGAGAACGATACTATCTTCAAGATAGAGGAAGCTGCTCACGGGTTCAAGTACAACACCATGGTGTGGCTGGAGTGCCGGTCCGAGGCGACCTGGTTTCTGGAGGAGGCAAAAGATCGTTTGAATGACCCCGAACTCGATCCTCTTTTCGACGAAGCAATCACGCACTACCGTCAGGTAACCCGCAGCCTCAAAAAAGTTGAGGAGCTTTACCCGTGGCACACCTCCAAGCCCGGCTTCTTTACCGATGAGGCGCGGCTAGAGAAGACGATAGAGGCGCTTCGAGTCGCTCGCGACGCAGAGGCGGGCGGGCTGAAATCGCTAGAGAAAATAGTGAGCAAACTTTGATCAAAGGAGACTGAGTTTTCTTAACCGCGTGTTAGGGTGTTACGGGTTCTTGCAGTTCGCTCACCTCAATGCCTTGGGCACTTCGCAAAGCCCGAAAACGTTAGGCGCAAGTTGGCTGCGGGTGTTACGGGTTGACAAAGTGCGATAGACGTGCATAATCGAGCGTTGGCGAACCGAGGTTTTGCGGCTTTACGAGCCATTAGATGAAATTGCGGGCTTGGAGACTAACTATAACAAATACAGGACATAAGTTGATCAAGCAATTTGACCGGATAGAAACCCTTTTGGAATCACTAGGAATTGATGCCGAGTCGTTCCTAAGTTTTGTCGAATGGGCACTATCAGAACAGTTAGTTGAAATCCTGTCTAAGATTGAGGACCTTCAGAAGAAAGGCTACTTCATGAGCAGAGATTCGCTAAAGCAATTCAGAGACTTACTACGATATAGAACAGGCAGGGAATGGTCTACTCATGATTTGGATCTTCTTTTTAATGCAGTTAAGAATAGATTAGAGAAGCACTTTAGGGAATCTGTTGCATACGGTGAATATTTGAAGTTACTGTGGACGACGCCTCATCGGTGTGTGAAATGTGGAAAAGAACCACCTGAGGTTGACCTGCATATTGACCATATTATCCCCGTATCGCTGGGTGGTCCCTCAAAAAGGCATAACATTCAGTTTCTTTGCGAAGAGTGCAATCTTAGAAAATCCAACAAGTTAGAAGGAGGTAAACCATGGCTGGATTTGCTGTAACTGCTCATGTGTTAAGGCAAAAGGGTTATGATTTGTATCTTTTCCCTATGAACTCACGTGAGTTGAGACGTCTTTGTTACGTTACACCTAGAAGCCATGATAATCCAAAAGAGGTGCAACGTATCTTAGACCCTAAAAGAGCTAAAGAAATCGGGGAGTATATTAAGGAAGACACTTCCATTCTTCCCAATGCAATTGTGGTAAGTCTAACTTCCAGTGTAAGTATTTCTCCTACGGGCAAGAGCGAGGAAGTGGTTATTCAGTTCCCCGATGAAGAGGGAAAGTATGCTTATATCCTTGATGGACAACACCGTCTTGCCGGGTTTGAACATAGTAATGGAATCGAATTCGATCTTCCTGTAATTGCTCTCTATGATGCAGATGAACATCTTCGGGGGAAGGTGTTTGCGGACATAAATGGTAAACAGGTTAAGGTGACAGATGTGCATGTCCTCGAACTCTATTATCAGATTAAAGAACTACCACCTGAGGAATCTGCAACAATGGATGTTGTTCATCGATTAGCAGAGGATAACGATTCCCCTCTTAAAGGAAAGATAAAGCTTCTGGATGATGATAAGGGATGCTGGGTAACGAATAGACATATAAAAAGATGTCTAGCTCCACATACGGAAAGCGGAGGTGTGCTCTACGCAAAAACAGCTGCTGCTCAGGCTCAGATTGTCAAAGAATTCCTAAAAGGTGTTCAAAAGATGTGGCCTGAAGCTTGGGGTAACAATAGTGACTACATGCTTACTAAAGCGATGGGCATTGAAATAATCCTAAGTATCTTTGCAGCCACTAAACACCGTTGTGATCTAAACGAGGGTCGCCAATACACCGCAGAAACCTTTCAGCGTCAGCTTGAACCATTGAGAAATTGTCAGATTGAAATTCCAGGGTTTGGTAAACGGCCTCCTCTTACTTGGGGAAAAGGGCCATTTGGCCTTTTATCTAACAAAGCCGGAAAGGTGCTCATTCAGAGGCAATTGGTTAATTATCTAAGACAAGCCGATGAGCTGGAAGAATAATCAAAAAACCAACTAGCAACTTAGTCTAATACGCTATTTACGGGTCATTTCACTCACCCAAACGTCTTCGGCACTTCGCAGACACGGAAGTGTTACGGGTGTGTTACGGGGTGTTGCGTGTGTTACGGCTGTTAGGCGAAAACACACAAGAAAAGGAGAATTATTATGGAACCATACGTGACAAGCAAATCACTTAAAGCAAAGACACAACTCTGGCTCGAAAGGATCGCGCCCTTCAATCAGCATCAGATGCGGCTTAACCTCGATAAGGCGGCTCTTCTTGTTATCGATATGCAGCGCTTTTTCCTGGAGCAGGCTTCTCCCACCTTCACTTGTGGTGGGCTTGCTATTCTTCCAACACTTAAACGACTCATTGCTTCTTTTCGAGAAGCGGACCGCCCGGTGGTTTACGTCCGACACGTTCATCACCCAAATCGTCTTGATGCCGGTATTATGGGGTGGTGGTGGGAGGGAATGTGTCTTGAAGGGAGTCCAGAGAGCGAAGTGCAAGAAGACATCACCCCGCTGTCTAACGAGAAAGTCATTTGTAAACATCGCTACTCGGCGTTCTACAATACGGATTTGGAGACCGTGCTGCGATGCCTCAAGATAGAAGACCTTGTTATTTCCGGCATTATGACCAATATGTGTTGCGAATCCACAGCGCGTGACGCTTACTACCGGGACTATCGTGTGTTCTTTCTTGCTGATGGCACCGGAACTATCAACGAGGAGATGCATCTGGCGAGTTTGCTCAATCTCGCTTTCGGGTTTGCGTTCGTGACAACCGCCGATGGGGTTATACAACAGCTGCAGAAGTAGGCGAGAAGATCGTGTGCCTTTACCTGACAGCGTGTTTCCGGTTAGTTCGCCTAAATGTTTTGTCAAGGCGGTGTCAACCGCTCTAGTGATTCGTCATTGCGAGGAGCGTTCACCTCCGAAGGAGGTACGCGACGAATCACCGAAGGGCGAACGCAGGGAGCAATCTCATAGCACCGCCATTTTATAACGTAGAGGTGCGGAATCGCCACGCTACCTTCGGTGGCTCGCGATGACACCTCCGCCTTTGTCCTCCACCATCAAGGGGGAGGAGATAATGCGTGTGCTTCGTGGCTTTCAGCCGCTCGCAATGATATTTTGTTCACTTGACGACGCCTAACTCAAGTGTATATTTAACGGTGAACACAAACCCCAAGGAGGTTGATGTGAAAAAGTTGGTAATAAAGGATGTTACCAGGGAGAACGTAGACGAGATGGTTCGCATCTGCGTTCCGCCGGACAAAAGAGAGCACCCGCTCTTTGTGGAAGGAATGAATATAATGAAGCGATGGGCTTTTGGGGTTATAGAAAAATACCCAAGCCTTGGCAAGCTGGCTTACATGGACTCCAGAGCTGTGGGTATGATCCAGTGTGTGCCGAATCCAGAAGAGAGATTGGTTGAAATACGATGTATCTTTGTTCGGCAAAAAGAAAACCTCAGGAAAGGGGTAGGTAGAGCACTCCTAAGAGCCCTCATAGATGATATGAAAGAGCCGAAATCCTACTTCGACAACGATACCCCACTTGCTCTTGTGACAACGGCATTTGAGGTCTGGGGAACCTATCCTCAGCATGAGTTCTATGAGAAAATGGGGTTTATGCGGGCAAAAGCGGACGATCCTTTTCTGCTTTACTATCCGATCAAGGAAGGCTACGCCTACGTTCCCAAAGAAGAACCTTTCAATCCTCAAAAAGAGGATGAGGGAAAGGCATTGATCTTCTACAAGCCGTCCTGCCCCTTCTCGATATATTTCTCTGAGATGATAAAGGAATCCATCAAGGAGGTAGCGCCGGATATTCCAATCAGGATGGTGAATAGATTTGAGGAGGCAGAGGAGGTCAGGAAGAGAGGATCTGTCCCTGCATGTATGGTGAACAAGAAACCTATCCAATCCTTCGTCTTCGACAAGACAGGCTTTCAAAAGGAGGTCAAGGAGGCACTCAAACATGATGAGAAACCTTGATAATGCCTCTTGATCGAGCAGAGTGTCTTGCGGCTTCGCAAACACGCAAAACGTTAAGCAAATATCAAAAGAAAGGAGATAAGAACATGAATTCATCGGACAGGCAGAAAGAAAATAGTAGGCATAATGAAAGAGAACTGCCTGCATGCGTATCTCGCCACGTGCGATGGCGACCAGCCAAGGGTGCGGCCGGTATCGCCGATAGTGGAAGATGATATGTCCATCTGGGTGACCACCTTCGCAAGCTCCAGAAAAGTCAAGCAGATAAAAGCAAATCCCAAGATCTCGCTTGCCTTTGTGGAACAGCCTACTGGCGAGAAAGCAGCTGTGGTCATCGGTGAAGCTCAAATAATTCCGGATTTAGCGGAGAAAAAGAGGGTATGGAAGCTGGCGACTTTCGATTTATCGCAGTACTTTCCGGATGGACCGGAGTCTCGTGATTTTTGCCTGTTGAAGATCGTCATCAAAAAGATCGAATGGAGAGATAGCTTGACAGGTGAAACTAATATCTATGAACCGGTTTAGCGACAGGCAGAGGTATAGGCGCGGAAAGATGTTATACCACTTCGCAAACACGCCGGGCCTCAGGCGCATGTCAGTTGCGGAGTTGACAGAGGGCGATCGAGGTGCATAATGGAATGAAGGCAAACACGAGGTTTTGGTAACTTCGCGCCTACGATATGTCACAAGTCCGCAAGCCGTTAGAGGGAATAGCAGTCCCTTTAACAAAGAGTTCCACTTTGTGGAGTAAGGAGACCTGGATGCTAGTGATGGAATTTGAAATAGTTAAGCAAGTTGTTGAAAGCAAGCCCCGAACAGCTGTAAAACCGCGGGAATTCTTTATAGCTTGGTCTGGGGTTTCAACTTTAGCCTATCAAGGATTCACAAGACCCTTACTGGGTATAAAGAGAGAGCTTGAACAAAAGATTCCAGGAATCAAGCCAGAGAATCCAGGAAGCAAATGGCCTAAGACAACATTGGGGGCATTACGGGATGATAGACAATTGTCATGGGTGGATCTGAACATACTTCGTGATATCTGCAACAATCTCAACCAGCAAATCGATGGGAGCAAAATTATTTTACCTATCCACCAACTTGAAGTAGTAATTTTCCAGTGCAGAAGTCTAGAGAAACGATTGATAACTTATCCGATTGAATTAAATTCCAAGGAATACGATGAAGAAGTAAATGGACAACATAAAGAAAATGATGTAGATAAGGTTATGGACCAGTTCCATGAAACTCGCCTTGCAGGATATTGGTCAGATGTTTCGAGACCAGGAAACAGAGAAAGCCATTATCGAATGCTTCACATAGAATCGACGCTAATCTATGACTTGCCCCCTCCAAAGAATCAACCTACTTATATCGATACTTTTATAGAAGAGGTTGAAAAAAGGCTTCCCGGTCTATACTGCTGGTTTGCTCCAGAAAGCAGACATATGACGGTGCGAGCGCTTTCATGAAATCTACACAAATCACCACATATACTTCCTCTAACAGAGGGTATCTAGCTGTGTGCCTTCGGCATATCGCAAACACGTGAGGCGGTATCCGAGATCGCCGTGGACGATTTTTATAAGCCTGCAAATCTAAGGTGAGATATGGAACTCGAGCCGAAACCCCCGTTCGATTTTAATCTGACCGCAACTCGTATGCATCTCATGCCTCCAGCCAGATATTCCGATGGAACCTTCACCAGAATCCTAAGGCTTGAGTCCGAGAGACTTGTTTATGTTTCTGTCAAATCTGGTGAATCTATAGATGACCCAGTGCTATTCATCTCTGTAAAGCCGAAGGTTAACGAGCGTGTCCAAAAAGAAATCAGAGATAAGATAGCTTTCATGTTCAGCATAGGGGACGATCTGACAGGGTTCTATTCTGTCGCCAGGAGGGACCCGATCTTAAAACATGCGATAAAAGATTTGTATGGACTTAAGATCCAAACCACCCCCACCCTGTTTGAGGGACTGGTCACAGGCTTTTGTTTGCAGTGGGTTTCTTTTCAGAGGGGTGTGGAGATGATGGATTGTTTGATCAAAAGATACGGGGAGCAGGTGAATGACTGCTACGCTTTCCCCACACCCCAGGCCCTGGCTGAGGCGACGTTAAAGGAGCTTAAAGAATGCAAGCTCGGTTTTCGAACCGAGCGCATAAGATGGATCGCCGAGGAGGTTACAAAGGGCTTGGATCTGGAGGAATTAAAATCCTTGCCAGATGATCAACTGAAAGAAAAGCTCATGAAGGTAAAGTGGATTGGCGAGTGGACAGCCGAGGCTACGCTCCTTTGGAGATTCAAAAGATACAGTGCTTTTCCTCTGGATCTGTGGAGTTCAAGGATTTTTCAGACATTCTATCCGGAACTCAAAGATAAGACATTAAATGAGATCAAAAAATTTGCACAGGATAGATGGGGTAGATATAGAGGGCTCGCTTATTATTACCTGATGTGTGATAGAAAAAAACTCGCCCAGAAGTTAGATGTGGAATTAGGATGGAATTCATAGTCCCTTCGCAAACACACAAGCTGTTATACTTCATGGCCTTAATGAGAGGAGGTTGAAGATGAAGACCTGGAAAGGGGTCGTGATCGCTGAAGGGTTGAGCGACCCCACACTGATCAACAAACTTTCCGTTTACAAGGCGGAGATCACAAGAGACGGCATCCCCATCGACTACGAAGGAAACCTGGGGAGATGGCACATCTACTACGTAAGGTGTTCACGTAAGGAGATCAATCGCCTGCAATCTTACATCCTGAACGGCTGGTATGCGCATTTCTGGAACGAAGCCAAGATTATAGTCGTCTACGATGACAAACAGTTCGAGCTTGATAGAAATGATAAGAGTACGTGGAGTGATGCGATAGAACATGGGAAGGCTCAGGGAATACCGGAAAACGAGCTTGGCTTTCCCACGGATTAAGGCCAGCGTATCCTGACTTCGTCTATATTCGATGGGTTAGAAAGCCTCGGCTTGACTTATCCACAGAGAGGCGCAATATTTGAATATGGAGGAGATGAAAGTCCGTAAAGTAGTTCCCACTGACAAACAGGCAATGCTGACTTCGTTCAAGCCGCTATTTGGTGATTGGGACTACCTGCCTCTGGTTATAGATGATTGGCTGTCGCCTTCGACCAAGGAATTAACCTGGGTGGTTAAATCTGGCTCCATGTTGATTGCCATGGGGCAGGCACTTGAGCTGGAGCCAGGCGAGTGGTATCTGCACGGTCTACGTTCCAACCCCAAGACCAGCCTTTTCCAGATAGGATGCGCCATACTGGGTATGAAGCGAGTAATCCAGAAGGAGCTTGAAGCAAGGGGTGCAAGGACTCTGAGATACGGAACCCTTCCCTGGTTTCAGCAAAGCCTGCGGATGGGAGCGTTGTTTGGCTTCAAGGAACACTTTCGCCTGGGACATCGCGGACACCCTTTGCCTGAGATACCCGATGAGGCCGAAGGAATTAAGGTAGATGTTCCGGAGGAACCTTCGTCACTTCTGAAGTATTTCAGAGAAAGTTCCACCTTAAAACCGGTTGAAGGATATTTCTTTACCTGGTGGGATACGCGCCAGCTAAGAGAGAAACACCTGGTCGAAGCCGGAAGCCAAAGTCTTCTTTTCACTGCAATGAAAGGCCGTCAGATGGTTGGAGCCGCCATGTTCTGGCATATCCCCTGGCAGAAATTCTTAGTACTCTCCATTATGGAGGGAACTGATCAGGGGTTGAAGGCCTTGTATAAAGCAGGAGTTAGTGCCGCCCGTCGATTGGAATGCAACTCTATCGGCATGGTGCATCCTTCTCTTGAGGAGATGCACCGTCGGCAAGAACTCTTCGGGTTGGAAACTTACGGCTGCCACACAGTGCAGTTGATATACCACCTTTACGACACACAAATACGAAAGGGTTGACAGAGCGTAGGGTTGCTCGTATGCTTAACGTATGGACAAGGACGATGCTCGCCGCCAGATAGAAAAACTGCGAGAGAAGATCAACTACCACAACCACCGCTACTATGTTCTGGCCGACCCAGTGATCTCCGATGCCGAGTACGACGCGTTGATGAAGCGTCTTGCGGATCTGGAGAAGGAGTTTCCCGATCTCGTTACACCTGATTCACCCACCCGGCGCGTAGGCGGGCAACCCCTGGAGGGCTTCGAGCAGGTTCGTCACGAGGTGCGGATGATGAGCCTGGACAACACCTATTCAAAAGAAGAGCTTGCTGAATTTGACCGCAGGGTCAGGCAGGCGGTAGGGGATCAGGTATACGTTGTCCAGCAGAAGATAGACGGTGTTGCAGTCAGCCTGCGATACGAAGACGGGGTCTTTACTAGAGGTGTAACCCGTGGCGACGGTCTCACTGGCGATGATATTACCGCCAACCTGCGTACCGTAAAGTGGATCCCATTGAAGTTGCTCGAAGGGCCTTTATCCAAAGGGGTGCTGATAGTCAGGGGAGAGGTCTACATGCCCAAAGATGAGTTTGAGCGCATCAACAAAGAGAGAGACGAGCAGGGGCTTGATGTGTTCGCCAACCCCCGCAACTGTACCGCAGGAAGCCTCAAACTCCTTGACTCCCGCCAGGTGGCTAAACGTAAGCTTGCTTTCATGACGCACTCGCCCCTGCGGCCTGAGGGATGGAAGTCAGACTCGCTATACGATCTGCTTGAGGCAATAAAACAAGCAGGAATCCCGATCATTCCCAATATGTGCTGCTGCGAGAATCTGGATGAGGTAATCCGCTATATAGAGGACTGGGAGGAGAAGCGCCACGACGTGGGATATGCCGTAGACGGCGTGGTCATAAAGGTTGATTCCATCTCTGCCCAGGCAGAGCTCGGTCACACCGCAAAGTCGCCGCGCTGGTCGGTGGCGTATAAGTATCAGCCGGAACAGGCGACCACGAAGCTTTTAGATATCCAGCTCAACGTAAGCCGGACAGGTTCGGTCAACCCTGTTGCAATACTTGATCCTGTCTTCATCTCAGGCACCACCGTTTCAAGGGCAGGCCTGTTTAACGAAAACGAGATAAAGCGCAAGGATCTGCGAATCGGCGACTGGGTGCTTGTAGAGAAGGGTGGCGAGATCATCCCCCAGGTGATAAAGTCCATACCTGAGCGCCGCGACGGTTCAGAGCGCGAGTTCCGCATGCCTGAGCGCTGTCCGGTATGCGGTTCTGAGCTTGAACGATACGAGGGCGAGGTGGCCTGGCGCTGCATCAACCGGGATTGTCCGGCCATACTCAAGGCATCGCTGGCTTTATATGCATCCAGAGGAGCCGCCGATATCGAAGGGATGGGATACATGCTCATCGTGCAGCTGGTGGATAAAGGTCTGGTAAAGAGCATCGCCGACATCTACGATCTGACCAGAGAAGAGTTGATTGCGCTCGAGCGGATGGGTGCCAAGTCGACCGACTACCTCCTTAGGGGGATAGAAGGGAGCAAGCACCGTCCGTTCGAGCGCATCCTTTTCGGGTTAGGCATAAGGTTCGTGGGCGCCACCGGTGCCCGGGCGCTGGTCGGACATTTCAGTGACATCGATGAGCTGATGGATGCCGATATCGACGAGCTATCAGAGATTGAAGGCATCGGCCCTGTAACCGCGCAGAGCATAAGGGATTTCTTTGATAATTCCCGCAACCTTGAGCTTATCGAACGACTGCGCAAGGCAGGGGTGAACTTTTCCACTGAAACGATCGAGGTTACCGATCAGAGCTTTGCCGGACTTTCATTCGTGTTCACCGGCGGGCTTGAGAAGATGAGCCGGGAAAAAGCAGGTCAGGAGGTCTTAAAGCGCGGCGGAAAGGTCTCCTCATCGGTTTCGAAAAAAACCGACTACGTCATAGCAGGCGTCGACCCAGGCTCAAAGTTTAAGAAGGCCAATGGATTAGGTGTAAAGATCATATCCGAAGAGGAGTTCCTAAAGCTCCTCGAGGGCAAATAAGTTGAGAAACTACGTGAGGATGTTATGCTATCCGCAAGAAAATCAGGGGCTTATGTGTTTGTCTGGATCGTGGGGTTGGCTGTGTGTGTTATGGGTGTTACGGGTGTTACGGGTGTTATGGGTACGGGGTGTGGAGGGAAGATGAAAGGGGAAGAACGTCCCGATCCTTATCAGACTGCGCGTGAGCAGATGGTAAGGGTGCAGCTTGAGGCCAGGGACATCACCGATGAACGGGTGCTTACCGCGTTTCGCAAGGTGCCACGTCATGTCTTTGTCCCGGATTCCTATCAAACAAGCGCTTACGGCGATTTTCCACTTCCCATAGGCGAGGACCAGACCATCTCCCAGCCCTATATGGTGGCGTTGATGACTCAGCTTCTGGAGCTTAAGGGTACAGAAAAGGTGCTTGAGGTAGGCACCGGCTCAGGCTACCAGGCCGCGATCCTTGGCGAGCTGGCAGCCGAGGTATACACGATAGAGCTTCTTTCCGGGCTTGCCGAGACCGCTGAGAAGCGCCTTGATTCGCTCGGATACACCAATGTGCACGTGAAGGCGGGCGACGGGTATCTCGGCTGGCCTGAGGCCGCACCGTTTGAGGGAATCATAATCACCTGCGCGCCGAAAAAGCTTCCCCAGCCTCTTGTGGAACAACTTGCGATAGGGGGGAGGCTTGTGGTTCCCATCGGCCCTCAACACCGCGCTCAGACCTTGACTATCTACACCAAGCAAGATACGGGCCTGGCTAAACGCTACGAGGGCGGCTGCTACTTCGTGCCCATGCGCGGGATGATAGAGAAGGATTAGTTGCTCCAACGTTCTGTGTCTACAAAAACGATCCTGACGCATCCTTCTATGTTTCTTGAGATACTGTAGGGGCAAGGCATGCCTTGCCCTCTACAAGTATTGTAGCACAGGCTGGAGAGCCTGTGCTACACGGACTCTGTTGTGTCCTCCGTCATCAATCTCCACAACCAGCTTAGCTCCATGACAATAAAAGTCAACTATGTACTTATTAATAGGATGTTGACGTCTGAATTTGGCTCCTAATAAACGACGGTTTCTAAGACACGTCCATATTTTTGCTTCTGTGGTTGTTTGTCTCTTTCGTAGCATTCGACATAATCTAAGTATTCTCGCAGGGAGAATCTTACCCTCACCCTTTATCCCTCTCCCAGAGGGAGAGGGAATCTTAGAATCCGCCACCATATTCCTAGGATACCTGTAAGTTGCTTTTAGTCAACACTGCAATCCCACCTTGTTGTTGATATCGTAGAGGCAAGGCATGCCCTGTTCTCGAAGGAAGATTGATAATTGACATCCGTCCGAATCTCCGTATCACTCGAAAAGGAGGGCCGATGATAGGAGTAAAGAACCAGGAGGAGTTCAAGAAAGAGGTGCTGGGGATTGAGGTGCCGGTCGTGGTTGACTTCCGGGCAAGCTGGTGCCAGCCCTGCAAGATACCGGGTCCGATCTTTCTGCCGATTACTAGGGCGGCTGCTACTTCCTGCTCATGCGGGGAATGATTGAAGAGAAGTAGTATCTATGGCCTTGGGATAGCGAAGTCTACGCTGATCTGAAACGACCTTAAAGAATCATATAGAACTCGATACGCGACGGAATCGTTTATCTCCCAGTTTCTTGGCGACCAGGTCTTAAACCATTCGAAGAAGAGATAACCCTGTAACTTACAAAGATAAAGATAATAGCAATCAGATGACTTGCCGGCGGCTTCGAGCGAATCATAGGTATTATACATCCACGAACGCATGCTGGTGCTCCACCACCTGTCACTCATATCAGGAAAGGAATCCTTAACCGCCTGGTAGTAAGCCCAACGGGCGGCCTCAAGGATATCAATCTCCTCGGCGGTAAGGGATCCAAGAAGGATCGTGGAGTCGAAGACGAAGATCTGCAGGGAATCAACTTCAGGTCGCCCGATATCTTGCCTGACCTCTTCAGGGGTAGGCCATTCACTTCTAACCTCCTGCCTCGGAGCACACGCTAAAGCGACCATAGAAAGAAGGATAAGCCGTTTCATGGTATCCTCCTATCTATATTAGTATAGTAAAGTAAACGGGCGTGTCAAGGTGGGTAACCTGAGGTATTGCAAATTTCAAATTGTAAATCGTGGGTTCAATAATGAAGTGCAACACCTTGGAAAGCGAGAGGGATTTCGTTATTCTGAGGACGTATGCACTCAAGATACCAACATCTTGGACTGAAGGAGCGTGAGGTGATAGATACGATGCGTAGAGACGGGCGATCTATACGAGAGATGGGCCGTGTTTTAGGCAGGAGTCCCTCTACCATCTCGCGTGAGTTGCGGCGCAACCCCTCGCCTACCTACGACTTTTACATAGACCATCGTGCTCAGGTACGAGCGGATAAGCGCAGGTCAAAGGCAAGCCGCAGGATGCGATTAAAGAGCAAGGTGATCAGGGGTTACGTGGTGTCCAAGCTCACCCAGGACTGGTCGCCTGAGCAGATATCGGGCAGGATAGAGATAGACCATCCGGGTATATCCATCA